>JBCBZK010000028.1:0-31680 GCA_039815365.1 Pseudomonadota bacterium
CCGTCTTTAAACAGGAGACCGCGTTCGTGTTTTCGCACGATGAACTTATTGATGAACAACATATCGAGTCCTCCTTTTTCTGGTGAGTTGCTGAGTTGCGTAGCAAAGGCGCTGCGCGATTTGAATAGTTGCGTCCGTCATCACAGGTGCGTTGCGAATTCATGGTGCGGGTTGACCGGACACATCGCGCGCCCGGCTCCGGCTGCCCGACGCATTGGCCGGGGCTGATGCATCGGTAGGCAGGAACAGAGCAGGCAACATGTCGAGCCATCCTCGCAGGACACGAGCCGGCAGCGCGCGTGCTGCTTGGGTCGGACACACACCGCTACAGCGTATGTCCGCCGTCGCTGACAACGGACGCGGGGTGGGTGCATTCACACCCGGGAGCGGAGTCGAACCGCAGGCTTTAGGGCCTAACCATAGTTCCGAGTGGGAGTCGGAGGGGAAACGCCAGAGTCGAACTGGCGACAGTCAGATTATGAGTCTGATGCTCTACCAACTGAGCTAGTTTCCAGGTGGCCGCAAGGTGTTTGCGAGCGCTCGGCACACACCGTGCGATTTCAGCATAAGTGCGCCGGACGGGACGAAAACCCGAACCGCTGAACGTCGTTAGTACCTGACGATGGTAGTCCGAGATCGGACAATGACCTACTGGGGCAGGCGCTCGCGCGCGCAGCCGGGTCTGAATGCCGCAGCCTTTCCCACGAAAGGCTCTGCCCAGGTTTTACACAATCCATACTGTTAAAGAGCAATCCACCGGTGCTTTCGCATAAAAAAACCTCGGTGGGCAATAAACCCACCGAGGTTTCTCTACTAGGAGTCCGCAGGAGGGTTCGTAAAACCAGCCTCCCGGAAGAATCACAGGAAGCTAAGTCATCTGTTCTGTATGCAATGCGAGTATCAGTCCGTCACTAAAACCCGTTCTTGCGGTAGCCACGCTGAAGGTATCGCCGTGCGGCATAACGCCGCGAAGACTTGCACAGCCATAAGCGATGACATGAATGTTTTGGTTGAAATAAATCATAGGCGGCAGGAGTATACGCAACGATTCGCTAGCGTCAACAGTAAAGTGAACAAAAGTTCCGAAAAAGAGACATAAACCGGAGGTCGGTTGCGCAAAGACGCGTCAATCGCAGTGGTAAAGGGGTAAGACTATGGGCGTTAACCGAGGGTGATCGTGTTCCTCAGCCCAGCGCGTAAACGCTCTCGCAGGCTCAGTCAGCGTTTCTAAGACGGCGCAGCGCTATCGCTATAGTGGCGATCAATCAACACCTGTAGCTTTTCGGGATTCAGTGGTTTCTCAATGTAGTCCGAGACCATGTCGTAGGCGAGCGATTGTTCACGGTCTCCGCCGTATCCCGATGATGTCAGCATCGCAATGATGCAGGCCTCGCTGTTGACTTTAGATTCTTCCTGCAATTTCAGGATGCCTTCCAGTAACTCAAAACCATTCATGCCTGGCATATTAATATCGAGCAAGACGAGTGTTCGCGGCGGCGTTGGGCCACAGCGTTCATCGAACAATTCGGGATTCTGGAATAGGTCGAGTGCGGCAAGCCCACCATTGAGTTCCTCGATCTTGTCGATTTTCGGTGATTTCTTAAGGATGCGAGCCGCTACGTATCGGTCCACTTCATTGTCGTCGATAACCAATACATTGATCTTCTTCATGCTACTCCCGCTGCGAACACTGGAATGCGGATGGTAAACAACGTGCCATGGCGATTACTTTCGAATTCGATGTTGCCATCAAGCTGGTCAATATGCTGTTTGACCAATGCAAGACCTAAGCCGCTGCCAGACAATTCGTGATTGTCATATCGCTTGAACAGCTTGAAAACGTTGTCATGTTCATGCGTCGGGATGCCAATACCGTTGTCTTGTATTTTCAGCGTCATAGCGCTGTTGGTGAGCGTCGCATCGACGCGGACAAACGAAGATGGTTTGCTATTGTCTGAATATTTTACCGAATTCTGAATGAGATTTTCTACTACTTGCCGAATACGTGTCGGTTGCGTTTGGATGTGCAAATCCGGCTCGACATTTGATGTCAACTCCACATTGCCCTTCATTGCTTCTGGTTGTACATGTTTCAGTGCATCATCCACGACGCTCGTCACACATACCGAACAGTGATCTTCGTCAAGATGCTCTGCACGAGCGAGTCCCAGAATGTCCTCAATCAGCGTCTTGAGACGCTCCGTCATTTTTTTCGCATGTGCTGTGTTCTGCCGTACCGCATCCAAGTCGTGATCTTCCAGGTCGACTTCGATACACGTCAGCAATCCCTCAATCGACGATAAAGGTGCTTTTAGATCATGAGATGCGCTGTAGGCAAACTGAGTTAACTCACTGTTCAAGCGATTCAAGTCTTTGTTTTTTTGCGTGAGGTCTGCTTCGGCTATCTTACGCTCGGTAATGTCGATGATCGTCGCCATGATCAATCGCTCACCATGGTTGTCAATCGGCGTTAGGCCGATTTCGATTGGAAACTCGGTGCCATCCTTGCGGCAACCGTTCAGATCGCGGCCGCGCCCCATCGTTCGTTTAGACGGGGCGCTCGCGTAACTCATGCGATACACGCTGTGCTTCTTGCGCTGAGTGGTCGGAACCAGAGATTCAATTGCAGATCCGATGAGCTCGGCGGTGGAGTAACCGAACATCTCCTCACATTGCGTGTTTGCCAGTACGATGACGCCCTTATCATCTGCCATGATCATCGCGCTGGCCGCCGCATCGATTGCAAGCCGTGTTTTTTCTTCTTCCTTCTTGCGCATTCGCAAATCGAGCACGGATGCAATCACAAAAGTGCCGTCCTCGGTGTCGACGTGATTGAGACCAATTTCGATCGGGATCGGACCGCCTGATCGTGACAATCCGAATAGATTGCGCCCGGACCCCATCGCACGACTGGTCGGGACTTCGAGGTAGGCATCTCTTAGTTCCGGGTGGGTTGATCTCAGATCGTGAGGGATCAACACTTCTACCGTTTGCCCGGTGAGCTCGCCATCATCGTACTCAAACAGCCTATCGAGCGCGCGATTCGTAAAGACAATAATGCCGTCGGCGTCGGTAATCAGTGTCGCGCCAGGCGCTGCCTCGAAGGCTACAGAAAATTGCTCAAGAACTTGCATGAATCAGCTTCCCCGGAGCATCTTTGCCAGTCGTACCGTTAGTGGCGGTCGACATTCGTAAAGCTTGAGAATAGCACAAGCAATTCGGCGCTATCAGCGTCCCATTCACGCTGTTATTATCAGGGTTTACCGAATGCGAGACGCGCGCGATGTTGCCAGTGCTGAACGATACTGAGCTCCGAGTGTTAGGTTGTTTGATGGAGAAATCCGTACTGACGCCGGATCAATATCCGATGACACTCAATGGTCTGACGAACGCCTGCAATCAGAAGTCGAGTCGCGAGCCTGTTTTGGCGCTGGACAAAGGCGCTGTCGAGCGCGCATTGCGAGACTTGTCGAATAAACACCTGGTGCGTACCGATGAAAATTTCAAGCGTGGCGTCGATAAATATACGCAACGTTTTTGCAACACGCCGTTTAGCGAAGTACAGCTGGAGAGCGATGAATTTGCCGTACTGACATTGCTGATCTTGCGGGGCCCACAGACCCCGGGTGAGCTGCGTGCGCGCAGTGGTCGGCTGCATGCATTCGATGATAACAATGGTGTGGTTGCAACAGCAGAGGCACTAATAGCACGTCCACAGGACGCGCTTCTGATGAAATTGCCCAAGACGCCGGGTCGTAAGGATGCAGCGTACATGCATCTACTGTCGGGTGACGTAGACGTCCAGCAGTATATGCAACTGTCGGCTGCATCGCGTGAGACGACGGCACCGCGTCGCTCTGCGTTGGAGCAACGCGTTAGCGACCTTGAGGCTGAGGTTGCTCGTCTGCGAGCGCTCATCGAGCCGCAGTCTGACTAGCGGCTACCTAGCAATAGCTGCGACGCTGAAGGCAGCTGCAGTAACCACTCCCTTGACGGTTTGTCTCTCTCGCCGCTGATCGTTGCCGACGCACGTAATGATCGGCTCAGCGCGTTTGCGTTGAGTCGGCGATAGTAAGACAGTCCACCGGCGAAAAAGGGCAGCACATCTTCCAGTGTGCCATCGGTGTCCATGGCGTGGCGAAAGCCGTCATAAAACCGCCGCACCGCATCTGCAACGGGGGTTTCTTCGGCCAGATTCTCAGAAGGCACAATCGTCCAGGTGCGATCGGTGAGCAGTCGGCAAACACCCGCAAAACCTGCTTGGCGTGCCTCTGACCATTGTTCTGGCGATATCAGACTCAATTCCCATCGTCCATCGACGTAGTACAGATAGTTAATGGTGCCGATGGCCGGTTTGTATTTGAATTCAGCAGATAACACCAGCATTGATGTAAAGAACTCGGCCAACACCTGTCGTTGCGGTTTCGCGACGACCCCGCGTGGTGCACTCGCATACCAGTCCATCAGGAACCCGACCGTGCCTTGGCCGTGAGCGTACGTTTCCGGGAGCGCCACTGCTGAATCGTCATAATGACGACAGGCCATTTCGCCTTGCTGATCTACGTTTCCGGGTCGCAGCGCGATGGTGTTGGTGTCGTCTTTCTTTCGCTTGGAGTCGGTCATTTCAATACTGTTTCAGATACTGCCGCATAGCGCAGTGGTGGATTCGGTGATGGTGCGCTATTGGATGCATGTACCGACTACCTCGCAGAGGATACGGTTGATTCTGTTAGGATCGACATAAGCAAGACAAACTGAAGGTCTTGTTACCTTGAGCATCGCGCGTCTTTTATGGTGACAGTATGGCAACTGCCACTGCGCCTTTAGTGTACGACGAGTTGAGACGAATAACACGGCGCTAACGCTCACTTGTCCGCATAAATCGGGTGTGACCAACGCAACACAGGTTCTACCAGAGGCATACGTATGGATCTCGAGTCGGTTAAGGCCGCGTTCAACAAAGCAATAAAGCTGTCGTCTTCAGAGCGCGACGATTTCGTCGCTGAATTAGCCGTCAGTAATCCCGAGTTGTCTGCGACGCTCGTCGAGCTGCTGTCGTCGGCCGACACGCGTGATGATGCTTTTCTTGCTGGAGTCGTAGATCAGTCTCTGCGTGAGCTGATGGTTGATGAGGAAGATCGTTGGATCGGCAAGCGTCTTGGTGCATACGAGATCACGTCGCGAATTGCGGAAGGCGGGATGGGCGCGGTGTTCCTGGCGCATCGCGTCGACCATGCGTTCGAGCAACGTGTTGCGATCAAGGTTATTTCTTCAAGGTTATTGGCGCCGGATGCTGTCGAGCGCTTTCGTGCAGAGCGACAAATCCTTGCGAGCCTGTCACATCCGAATATATCGGTGCTACTCGACGGTGGTGCCACCGAGGATGGGGTGCCATTTCTCGTTATGGAGTATGTCGATGGCATGCGCGTCGATGAATACGTCGAATCGAACACGCTTAGTATTGATGCCACGTTACGGTTGTTTGTGCAGCTGTGCGATGCACTCGACTATGCGCATCGCAATTTGGTTGTTCATCGGGATATTAAGCCGGGCAATGTTCTTGTTGACGCGCAGGGCGTGGTGCATCTGCTGGATTTCGGTGTTGCTAAGTTGCTGCATGATCCGGCGGCAGGTGCGCCGGCGATAGTCACAAGGCCGGGTGGTCAACTGATGACGCCGGAGTACTCGAGCCCGGAACAAGTGCGTGGCGAGATAGTCTCAGTCGCGACAGATGTCTATTCGCTAGGCGTTCTTCTGTACCGGCTTTTGTCTGGCCATTCGCCCTATGGTGATGCGGCGCAAACGCCGGAAAAGATGGCCTACGCAGTTTGCGAGACCGAACCCAAACGAATGGCGTCAGTCGTGAGCTCAGACGTTGTCCGTCGTCGCTTGAGGGGAGAGCTCGATAACATCGTCGGCAAGGCGTTGCGAAAGCTGCCGGCGGAACGTTATCTTTCGGTACGTGCATTTGCCAATGATATCCAGCGTTTTCTGGAAGGACATCCGGTGACAGCCCATGCACCGAGCTGGTTTTATATCGCGCGTAAATTCATACGTCGCAACTTAGTGTCGGTGGGTATCGGCGTGACCGCGGCAGTGTCGATCGCCGCGATGACATTACTCTATACTGTGAATGTCACGAAACAAAAGAACATCGCACAAACGCAAGCAAGCAAGGCAGCGGCTACGTCGGAGTTTCTCGAGTCGATTTTCCAGAACATTTCGCCGTCTTATGGGCCTCAGCGTGAGTTTACCGAGCAGCGCGAAGTGACAGCTTTGGAAGTCATGGATATTGGCCGCTCGCAGCTGGCTACTTCCTTGCAGGATCAACCCGCCGCCAAGGCGTATGTTCTGACACTGATGGGTTCGGTTTACCGCCAGCTCGACAGCTACAACGTCGCCGAACAGCTCAACACACAAGCCGTCGCGCTCGGCGAGCAACTGTATTTGGAGAACGAACGCTCGAGCGAGGCGGCGGCGTTTCTGTGCGATGCCCTCGCGGTTCAGGCGCAAAACTACCGCAGCATGTCGCGGCTCGAGGAAGCGTCTGCGTCGCTCGCGCGTTGCGATGCCATTATCACCGCCTCTGGTCTCACTGATCCTGCGACCTTGTCTCAGTATTACGGCGGACGCACAACGATTGCACTCGATTACGGTGCCTACGAAGAAGCAGAATCAATTGCGCGGCAGGCGATTGAAACCGCCATTCAGGCTGATGGTGAGCGCTCAAAGTCGCATGCTGCCCGCCGTTATTCGCTCGCGATTGCGATAGAAGGCCAAGAACGCATCGACGATGCACGCGCAGCTTATGACGAGGCTTTGCGCGTCGCTATTGCCGCTCAAGGCGACGGCCGACCTTTGGTCAATGATTTACGGTTGTCGTATGCAAGGTTCCTTGGGTCAGATCGGGTGCGTGACTTCGATGCTGCAATTGAGTTGGCACAACAGGGGTTGGTCGGCACGCAACAACTCGCGACCGGCGACAATCTACAAGTAGCCCGTGCCTATAGCGCACTGGCAAGAGTGCAGCGACATGCGCATGACTATGCTGCGGCAATCACCGCGCAGCGAACCGCAGTGGCGATTTTCGACGATATTCGACAGACCAGCAGCGTCGAGCGCGCGGCAAGTCACGTTGCGCTTGGCATGATGCTGTACGTCTCTGGCCAGATCCCTGAGGCGGAGCGAGAGTTAGCACCGGCGTTAGCAACACTTGAGCAGACAGAGGGTTCAGGTCATGGAGATAAGCTCGGTTTTGCTTACAGCGCACTTGGAGCGATAAGAGAAGACCAACAGCGTTTCGCTGACGCTGCGCAGTTGTATCGAAAGGCAACAGCGCAGCGCGTTGCCGAGGGTGGTATCAACAGTATGTTCGCGCGGATGTCACAGGAAGATCTTGCCTGGGCGTTAGGCGCTCAGGATAAGTTCGAAGAAGGCCATCAAATCTACCTGGACTTGATCGACACTGGTATCACGCTATTGGTTGATCAGCCGGACGAGTTAGGCCGGCTCGTCGTCACGCATGCGGAATGGCTTGAGATGATGGGTCGACGCGACATGGGCATTGCCGTTCGTGAGCAATGGGCGACACAAATCGCTGAGGGTGAGGCCTACATCGAATACTTGGCAAAGCAAGAAAAACGCCGTGCCGAAAACGCGGCGACGCTGCTGCCTTCTGAGTCAGGCGAGTAGGGCTGGTCCGCACAGTCTCAGAAACGTTCCAGTACTTTGGTCAGCGCCGGCGTCAGCTTGCCGGCGTATCGCTCTTTGTGTTGCGCCAAATAGCGCAGCAAATTCACGGGTTGATAAGGTGCGTTGTCCCCACCCTGAGTTTTGCCGCCTTTCTTGAGGCGTGAAAACGCAAAGTCCGCGACGTCAAAATTGGCTGTTTCCGGATAGACATGAATACGACGACGCGCATTGTCTTTATTGAGCAGCGCGCTCGGTCTTCGAAGGCGCCAGTGCAAGCTTAACGAGTCATCGAGCTCGGCATAGGGCCAGGCGTTGTAAAAGCTCAGGAAGCTGTCGTCGTAGTGGTCGTGAGTCAGGCCAGACTCATCCAGGATCCATCGCAGTACGTTGTTTGCCAAACCGTCTTCGCGCCTGCCACCACCGATATTGCCATGACCACCAGGGAACCACATTTGCAGCATGTCAGTGTCAGCGCCGGCGTCGCGCCACACGGCAGGACTAAAGTCATAGCGCATTTCATCAATTGCTAACGCATGACGCGCTTTTGCGATACAGCGTGGCAGCGAATCTCGAAACTGGAACGCGCGTCCGTCATCGCTTGATGCGCGGTCCGCGCGGATCCGTGAGCCGAGTGCGAAAACCGTATCGCAGGCACCCAGGTAGGTAATGTTGACCGTTCGAAATGGCAGCAAGGTTTGCGGTTGACCACGTTGTTCGATATCGCGCTTCGTGATCTCAAACGCGCTCGGATCACCTTTCGCTTTCAGGTAGCGGTAGTAGAATTCAGACACAAAGAACGTGTCTTTCTTGTCCGGAATGCCGCCTTGCATCCAGTCAATAAAGCTACACAGTGCGTGAGCTTGCGCGGCCCCTCTGCTGTAGCCGAACAAATACACTTCGTCATCGGGTTGCAGATTGTGTGCGAGAAAACGGTAGGCATCTTCCACGTTGCCTTCGAAACCCGCGCCCCAGGCGCCGCCGAGTTTCTGATCAAGCCAGCGGAGTATGCGGTTGTCGCGACCCGGGTACTGAGCCCCGGCGCCGACGCCGGTATCGTAATAGATGAGATGTTCAACTCCGTCAACACCGCGCGGCCGCAACATACGCGCGATTTTGAGAATGTTGGTCGGTCGAAAAACGCGTGCGCCGTCGGCCTTCTCCTGGCTTTGTGCCGGGTGATTCCACGTGCCATCCAGACACAGCATGATTCGCCGCATGGTATCCGTCCTTTATCCTACTGAGCCGACGGGTAAGCATAGCGCGTGGCGCGCGATTCAGCGCAATCGATAAGCGTTCAGGTCACTCATATACTGCATCAGACTGGTGAGTCGCTCGGGTCGGTCGCCGGCGAAAATCTTGCCGAACATACCAGCGAGTTTTTTGTTCTCGATCAGTTTGCGTCCGATGAAATAGCTGTGTTGCTCGCCGACGCCGGTGGCGCGCGTGACATCGATATAAGTTGTGTTCAACGCATCCAGATTGTTGAGGTAGTGACCCAGTCGCCGCTTTTGCTCTTCGCCGGGCTTGATTCTCGCCCATTTGAGCGCGTAGTCATCTTCATTGATGACAACATAGACGCCGCCTTTGGCTTCAATTTTGGGGATCCAACTACCGTGGTCGTCATGATTGGTGTCGGCAGCGATCAGACAGACGTTGTCGAAAGTGACTTTACGGATGTTGGTCAGAGACGGCAGCGTCGCGTGTTTTAACACGTAGTTGCCCATGGAATGGCACATGAGATTGATCGTGACTTTGCACTGCCGACGTTGCAACCGGACGAATAGCTCACGCGCGGCGACGGCGTTGTCGCTGTGCTTTTCAGTCGCGATCTTCCACAGCGTCTTGCTTTGGCCTTCGGTGAGCAGTTTGTGCATGTCGCGCACGATCTTGAAAACCCGATCAAGCGCCCCGGATGACGCGCGCGCATCTCGTTTGTCTTCAATGTAATTGGCTGTCCCGGACAGTTTCCCGCCACCCTTGGCGGGCCAACTGAACGGCACAAAAATTGTGTCCTTGTAAGTTCGATTGAGGCTATTGACCGTTGCGATGATGTCCTCGACGTCATTGTTGTAGCCATGTACGAACAACGTGATGTGTTTCTTTTCTTTAGTTGCGCGCTCGAAGAGTTGACATGCGAGCTCGAGGCTCTGGTAGTGGTCGACGCTCGTATCAATGTCCAGGTTGTATTTCTTTTTCAGAAATTTCACGCGCGACAGCGAAAGCTCGTCTTGGAGAACGTCGACCTTCCGGGCTTTCTTCGGTCCGCTGATTTTGACGATGCGCAGGTCCAGCGAGCCTGCCTGACCGGAAGTGCTCAAGAATTGCTTTACGCCTTTCTTGCTTTCATCCATGGCTCGATTGGTAATAATGTGCATCAGTGCGCTCCTGAAATTCGATCATTTGGCTCGGTTGGCGTATTCATGTTGTAACGGCGCGAAACATAACCCGTAGTACTGGACTGTCGATGACGCTAGCGTTATCCCACGTGGCGGTTGTATTTACCCGCCGCCGTCCAGCGCCTTGAGCACTTTTGCTTTTTGCTCGTCATTGAGGTTCGCGCTGTCTAACAGCTGTTGCGCCGCAGCACGGCTGTCCGAGCGGTTGATGTTATATGCGGTGCTGATGTACGCCTGCGTGCGAATTTCTTCGTTTTCGATGGAATCAATGGCTCGGATGGTAGCCGGTGTCGGGCGCTCCAGATTTGCTGCCAGTCGGTGGATCGCCGTGTCGCGGTCTGGCGTATCGGACAATCCAGTCGCCCAGGTCAGTGCAGCCTGCTGGTCGGTACGTCCCCAACGACGTACGACATTTCCAATGGCTATTGAACGCTGTTCGACGTTGCCAATGCGCATCGCGACCGGCGCAGCAGACGCCGGGTTTTGGTAGAGCATTTTGTTTGTGATTTGAGTCAGCGTGTCGTCCAATGCCTTACCGGTAAACGTCTGCTCCGCAAGTGCCAACGCCCTTGCTTCGTCAAAGCTTGCGATCGCGCCAATCACGCTAGCCTCTACGGTGGTTGTTTCTCCTTTGCTATCAAATCTGCGCGCGAAATCGAGCGCTTTGTCAATCGAGCCGCTACGGGCAAGTTGACTGCCGATGGTCTGTGCCAGCTCTGCTTGTTTCCCCTCTTTAAACATAGGGAGCAGTGAGATGGCGCGCTCGGGGTCTGTCGCGGCCAAGGTCGGGATTGCCTTTGCGCCAAGGCGCTGTGACTGGGCTTCATCTAACGAGAGTATCCATTCAAGTGCGCGGTCGCGGTCCTGGTACATCCACGAGCGTGCTAGTTGCTCACTGGCGGTGTTCCTATCGTTGCTGTTCTCGATGCTGGCGAGCAAGCTCACCGCAGCCTCAGGGTCAGTCATTGTGACGGACTGGATGGCCATTTGTGTGATCCGACTGCGTTGTTGTGCATTGCCGATCGTGTTTGCAGCGCTGATGGCGCGGTCAGGATGCGTACTTGCGATGGCCATGATCACGGAAGACTCAAGGTTCATCGCACTGCCTTTCTCAGCATCAATCTGTCGCGCCCACGCTAAAGCACTATCCGGGTCTTTTTGCGCCATGACGCTCGCGATAATCCGGTACGCGCCGTTCTTGAGTTGTAGTGTCTCCAGTGATTGCGCTAGTGCAAGTGCGCCGTCTATGTCAGTCGTCGCTAGCTCCTGGAATGCTGTCTGGAATCGACCGTCCATCAGTGCCTGACCGCCCGCGGCGATCGCACTACGTACAGCCTGCGCCGGATCTAACTGGGCACTAATGCGAGCCGAGGCGCTCTTTACAAAACGCTTCGCGTTAGCGTCTGACAGACTTGCCGTGAGTTGCTCTGACGCTGCGGGGTCAATCGTGCTCACGTGGTAGGCAAGCCATGCGCTGTATTCGCGCTTGCTATTGCCCTGAGGGAGACCCTCGACAAACGCAATGGCAGCGCCGAGTGACTCGTCGGCCATCCGTTCGATGTAAGCAATACGTACCTTGCGATCGGGTTTAATCCCCGTGGCCTCTTCGATTTCACGCGCGGCGGGTGTATCGACAAAGCCGGAAACCAGATAGAGACTGCGCGCTGCGGTCATCCGTTCACGCGTACCCGTTTCGGCAGCGGCAGCGGAAAGCGCCATATTGAAATTATTCCCTGCCCATTGCTGCCAGACGGTTTGCTCAAGGTCGATTTGATTCGAGAAAAAATCTGTTCGCGCCATTTGCAGGGCTGAGCGTGGATCTTCGTCAGCAAACCGTTCGAACAGGATGGTTAGCGTGGCGCGGCGCTCGACATCATCAGCAATCCGGTCAGCATCAAAGATTAACGCCTGAACGGTATCGCCATTGGCGCTTGCTGCTAGCACGCGTGTCGCTGTCCGGCGTCGGAACAGATTCTGTATCGCAAACACCTCGCGAATGCTGGTCGGGGCGTTCTGGGCGTCGGCGGCCAACGCAGTGACATCAATGGAGACGGAAGTCGCACCGCCAACAACAATGTCGCGTACCTTGGACGGTGGTGCCTGTTCGTCAGCCTCGCGTGCGCCTAACGAATACACCAAGAGACCGCTCAGTAGTGCCGCTAGTGCTGCTACGGTGATATATCGCGTCATAAGAGTCGTCCTTGCGATGATGCGTTGGAGTTGTTCCGCTCTTCTTCAGTCTAGGAAAAACGCGGCTGGTAATCAAAGATCGTGAATCTTTTCGCTGCAAGTGACATTCGCCATCGCGAGACTGTGATTGGGCATGCCGGTGTCATTCCAACACATGGCCAAAATATTGTTTACACTAACGATAGATCGATGTTGTCGATAATTCTTGTAGTGCAGGCATCGCCCGATCGCGATGTCTCTGGATCCTTTGACATGAGTAAGCTTGCCGCGTTCAATTTCAAGGCATGGATTGATGAACACCGCCATTTGCTGAAACCGCCCGTCGGCAACAAACAAATATGGGCAGACGGTGACATGATGGTCACCGTGGTCGGTGGCCCTAATCAGAGAACGGATTTCCATGACGATCCGGTAGAGGAGTTTTTCTACCAGATTGAAGGCGACATGGTACTCAAGATTTTCGATCAGGAGACGTTCTACGACGTCGTGATTCGTGAAGGTGATGTATTCTTTTTGCCGAAACACGTTAGACATTCGCCGCAACGTCCGATGGCCGGCAGTATCGGTTTGGTGATCGAGCCGCAACGGCCGCCCGGCGCGAAAGACGCATTTGAATGGTATTGCTTTGATTGCGGTGGGCTCGTACATCGGATCGATATTGAGCTCACATCGATTGAGCGCGATCTGCCGCCGCTGTATCAATCGTTTTACGATGACCATTTCGCACGTACCTGTCCGAATTGTGGTGCATTGCATCCGGGCAAAGAGCCTCCGGACGGTTGGGTGCAGCTGCCCGCGCGCGAGGATGAGACCGATGCAGTATGAGTCGTCGTTAGCGTTCGCGCAGGCCCTGGATGCTGCGGATCCGTTGCGAGCGTGTCGAGACCTGTTTCACTTCCCCTCGCTAGGTACCGATGCGCTCGCTTATTTCACAGGTCACTCGTTAGGCTTACAGCCGAAGACAGTGCGCGATGCTGTCGGTGTTGAGCTCGACTCGTGGGCGCGCTACGGCGTTGAAGGACACTTTCATTCTGTTAATCCGTGGTTGAGCTACCACGAATTGTTGACGCCGACGATGGCCGATATTGTCGGCGCGCAGCATTCAGAAGTCGTCTGCATGAACTCGCTGACGACTAATATTCACTTATTGTTTGTGTCGTTTTATCGCCCGACGAAACGGCGTTACAAGATCATTAGCGAGGCGAAGATGTTCCCGTCGGATCGCTACCTGTTAGAGACGCAGGCGCGATTTCACGGGTTCGATCCTGACGATGCGATTATTGAAGTGGCGCCGCGCGAAGGTGAGCGTGTTATTCACCATGACGACATTCTTGCTGCGATTGAAGCGAATAGAGATTCTGTAGCCCTGGTTTTTTTCGGTGGGGTTAACTACTTCACTGGTCAGTGGTTTGATATGCAAGGTCTCACCCGCGCCGCGCACGCAGTGGGCGCTATCGCCGGTTTCGACCTTGCTCACGCGGCCGGCAATGTGCCGCTGTCACTGCATGAGTGGAATGTTGATTTCGCTGCGTGGTGTTCTTATAAATACTTAAATTCGAGCCCCGGAAATGTTGGCGGTATCTTCGTCCACGAACGTCACGGCGAGCGTTTCGACCTTCCGCGATTCGGTGGTTGGTGGGGGCACGACAAAGAGAGCCGGTTCCAGATGACCAACGGTTTTCAACCGATGCCTGGAGCGGAAGGTTGGCAACTGAGTAACGCACCGATCCTCGGTATGGCGGCTATGAAAGCGTCGCTCGATATCTTTGCTGACGTGGGAATGACGGCTCTACGCACCAAGAGTGAAAAGTTGACGGGGTATCTCGAATACACCGTTGATAGGCTGGCGACCGAGTTTCCTGACGCCCAGATCAGTCTCATCACCCCGCGAGACCCCGCGCAGCGCGGCAGTCAGATTTCGATCGATATTGCCGGGCGCGAGCGTCAGCTGTTCGATGACATGGTCGCAGCCGGTATCATCGCGGACTTTCGCGAGCCGTGCATAATCCGAATCGCACCCGTACCGCTGTACAATTCGTTTGAGGATGTCTTCACATTCGCGACGATCATGCGACGTTTGTTGAAGAGACCTGTATGAATCAAACCGGCTTCGCTCAACCGCACGCGACGTTTTCGGAGTAACACTGTGGCCAAAACGCCAGAAAACTACAGACCGCTTGAGAAGAGTATCCATACGGATCTCAAAGACCGTTTAAGTTACGGCAAGTATCTGCATCTCGAGCAGATACTCAGTGCGCAGCACATGCTGTCCGATGAGCATGACGAGATGCTCTTCGTTGTCATTCATCAGGCGAGTGAGCTTTGGATGAAGCTTGCCGGCCATGAGCTGTCAGCGGCTGTGCGCTACTTGCAGGAGGACGACCACCGCAATGCATTCAAGGTGATCGCACGGGTCAAGTTGATATTGAGTCAATTGAGACAATCCTGGTCGATTCTGGCAACAATGACGCCAGTGGATTATTTGAAGTTTCGTGATACGTTAGGCCCGGCATCCGGGTTTCAGTCTTATGGTTATCGCAAGATGGAGTTCTTGCTCGGCAACAAAAACCGGCGGTTAGTGACCGTGCACGCGCATGACAAACCAGTGCATGACAAGTTAGAGCGTATCTTGCTGGCGCCCAGTCTCTATGATGTGGTCATCCAAAAACTCAGTCAGCACGGTTTCGACATCGATGCTGAGGTATTAGCACGTGATGTCAGTCTGCCGTACCAGGCCAATGCTTCAGTGCATGCCGCATGGCGCAAGATTTACCAAAATTCTGAACAGTATTTTGATCTGTATGATTTGGGTGAGAAACTCGTCGATATTGAAGATGCGTTTCAGAACTGGCGTTTCAAACACATGTATACGGTGCAACGAATTATCGGGAACCGTCACGGTACGGGTGGGTCGTCCGGCGTACCGTTCCTCAAGAAAGCGCTGGATATCAGTTTCTTTCCTGAGCTACTGGCAATCCGGTCGGAGCTCTAGTCCGCTGCACCAATAAGCGCATCACCAAGTGGCCGAAGCACCGCTCGCACGGGTGTAGCGTCAGCTTTCTCAATGCGTAATGGCAGCGCAATGAGCTCGTAGGCGCCCGGTGTCACCGCATCGAGCACCAAACCTTCGAGAATCGCCATACCGTGTCGATTGACTGCATGGTGTGCATCCATTGTTTTTGAGGTTTCCGGGTCAATCGACGGTGCATCGGTTCCAATCAACTGGCAACCGCGAGCGCCCAGCACATCAACAAGTTCAGCACTGATGGCCCGAAAGTCGGTTGGCCATTGCGTCAACGGAAATGTTTCAAACGTTCGCACAAGAATACGCTCGGGGGTGGTATCCAATGTATCAATCACGGGCAACACATCGTCGCAATCAACAGCGCTCGTGCCACCGGCTACATCAATCACCAGACACGGCCCGATGTACGGGGTGAGTTCGCGTGATGCGCTGTCGATGCCGTGTTCGTCGTAGTGCGAATGGGCGTCGGCATGAGTGCCCGTGTGGGTGGATAGCGTCATCCGCGATACGCGCACCGGACAGACGTCGCTGATCGTCCAGGTCTCTTCAATAGAGAACGGCGTATCGCCGGGCCATACCGGCGTAGATGGTCGCATGGGTTGACTGATATCGATGATGTTCGAGAGCATGAGCTCGGCACTCCGTTCGCTAAGTATTCTGTGTGCAATATAGCAGTGAAATACAGCGCTGCACCGCTCTTGAGTATCTTTTCGGGTACGGGGATTTCCCGCTCGATCGTTGGCAACGTATCGATTGCGGGTCCGGGCCTGTCAGCACATCCAAGACTCTGTCGCACTCGGTTGCTGTGGGGGTCGTCATTAACGGTGATTGGCGTCGGAAATTTTGGCGCGCAACACCCGTTGGTCGTGAGATGATAAGCGCATGCGGCTCAATTTTTGATGATTTCTGGTGAATTTATGATGACGCGCAACCGCACTTTTTTGGCAGCGACATTGATGGCGGGCAGCTTGCTTGCCGCGTGTGGCGACTCAGACGAACAGACAGAGGCGATGATGGAAACAGCGAGTACGACGTCGGCATTTGCCGATTTTGACGCAGCGCCACCGGCAGCGGACAAACGCCCGGTGACGATCGAACAGCATGGTGTCGAGCGCGTCGACGAATTTGCATGGATGCGCGACGATAACTGGCAGCAAGTGTTGCGTGAGCCGGATGTCCTAAAAAGCGAAATTCGTGACCACCTGACTAACGAGAATGCGTATTACGCGGCGGCAACAGACGACCTTGAGTCGCTTCGCGAGCAGCTGTTTAACGAAATGCGTGGCCGCATCAAGGAGGATGACAGCAGCGTGCCCCAAAATGATGGGCCGTACGCCTACGCTGTGCGCTATCGCACCGGCGGTAACTACCCGCTGTATGTCCGCACACCTCGGGAAGGTGGTGAGGAGACCATTCTGTACGACGGCGATAACGAGTCGGGTGACGCAGAATTCTTCAGTATCGAAGATGTGAGTCATAGCCCTGATCATAAGCTCATCGCGTTCGGCGTAGATCGACTGGGCTCTGAGTATTACGACATACGGGTACGCAATATCGCGTCTGGCGAGGAATACGATGAGACCGTGAGTTCAACAGATGGTAGTGCCGTTTGGGCGGCAGACTCCAAATCGTTTTTCTACGTCGAGCGCGATGAGAATCAGCGCCCAAGACGCGTGCGTCGACATATTTTGGGTGAGACGCAGGATCAGGATGAGTTAGTTTACGAGGAGGGCGACGACACGTTTTTCCTGAGCGTGAGTGAAAGTCAGAGCGGTGAGTACGTGTTTATCTCCAGCGGTAAGGCGACATCGTCAGAGCATCAATACGTGCGTGCGGACGCGAAGCCCGGCACCACGCCCACAATGATCGCGCCGCGCGTCGAAGACGAGTTGTATGACGTCGGTCATCACGGTGATCATTTTTACATTCACACGAACGCCGATGACGCGCTGGATTTCAAAATCATGCGCGCGCCGATTGCAACGCCGGATCGTGAGCACTGGGAAGAATGGCTCTCTCACGAAGCCGGTTCGTTCGTGATTGATTTCATGCCACTTGAAAACTGGCTCGTACGAATTGAGAGAGCAAATGCGCTGCCACGCATTGTCGTGAGTGACTACACGCTATCGAACAGTTTCGAAATCGACTTCCCGGAAGCAGCTTACGATCTGGATCTGCGTGAAGGTTACGAGTTTGCGACCGATACCATTCGCTTCACTTATGATTCTCCGTCAACACCTGCGCAAACCTACGATTTTAATATTGAGACGCGCGAGCGCGAGTTACGCAAGACGCAGGATGTTCCTAGCGGGCATGATCCGTCGCGTTACGTCGTAGAGCGTTTCTTTGTGGCTGCCGACGACGGCGCGCAAGTGCCGGTGACGGTGTTGCGCCTGAAGACTACTGCTATCGATGGCAATGCGCCTCTCATGCTGTACGGATATGGAAGTTACGGTGCAACGATCGGTGCATGGTTCAGCACCAGTGTTTTGTCACTCGTCGATCGTGGCGTGGTTTATGCGACGGCGCACATACGTGGCAGTTCGGCGAAAGGCCGGCAGTGGTATCTCGACGGTAAGCTTGAGAAGAAAATGAACACGTTTACCGACTTCGTCACCGTAGCCGAGACATTGCAGAAGCGTGGCTATGGTCGAGAAGGTGAAACCGTTATCTACGGTGGCTCTGCGGGCGGCTTGCTGGTTGGCGCGGCTGTGAACTTACGACCGGACTTGTTCGGTGCCGTCATTGGCGCGGTGCCGTTTGTAGATGTGATCAACACAATCTCGGATGCGGAATTGCCGTTGACGCCACCTGAGTGGGTCGAATGGGGTGATCCGATTCGCGACGCTAAAGCCTATGCGGATATTGCGGCATACTCGCCGTATGATAATGTTCGCAGTGACATTGCCTATCCACCGATTCTCGCGACAGGCGGACTCACCGATTACCGCGTGACATATTGGGAACCTGCCAAGTGGGTTGCTCGATTGCGTGATAAAGCGCAAGGCGGTCCGTTTTTGCTGAAGATGAATATGGACGCCGGTCATGGTGGCTCTGCTGCGCGGTTCGAGCGACTCAAAGAGCGGGCGCATGACTATGCGTTCGCGCTCAAGGCGATGGGCTTAGCGGACAGCTCGCTGGATGTTGTTTCCGAGTCCGGCACGTAACACAAACCGATGACGTGCCACGCGGCACGTCATCGGTCATCGTGCTGTATCAGCGACTCCAATACTCTATGCGTCCGGATTGGATCGGCACTGGAAAATTCTCCAGAGAGCAACTCCCAAAGCTCAGCAACCGTAGGGGCGCATTGAAGATATCTGCGTTGCGGACAGAGACTTTTTGAACACCGTTCGGGTCGGTGTACAGCAAGCCCGAAATGAGTCGGAGGTTCGAGTCACAGCTCTGCAAGATCTGTAGTGTCTGCGTTGCGTTGCCCGTGGTCAGTAGATGAATCTCACTGCCCGTCGAAACCGCAACTATCAGCTCATCGTTGTACATAACCGCATCGCTATTGAATTCTGTTTGCAGTGAAATAAAACGTGACGACTGATCAAAAGAAATGACGTCGCCGTTGATGCGCCCGCGCTTGGTTACCATTCGACTGCGATCCGCGGATGCCCATAGCACATGAGGCTCCGCGTCCTTCACACCGACGGTCACGCTGTTGATGCCGATATCTTGAAACTGCCCGGCAACGATCTCTCCTAACGTAAATTGATAGCCCGGGTTTTGATTGTTGTCATACAGCGCTGTATGTAGATCACCGTCATTAATCCATATGATCACGTAGCGCCCATCGCCGATATAGGTGATGCGCGGTGCGCCGCAACTCACATCAGTAAAGTCAGGGATGACAATAGAAACTGCCTGGCTGGACCAGACGTTGTTGCCGAGACCGACACGCAAGTACAGGCGCGTCTCATCGTCGATCAGGCTATCGATATACACCATAAATCGATTGACCCCGTCCGGGGCTACGGCCATATCGTGGCAGCTCGTCGCCGGTACGTTATTGTGCTGATAGGCCGACCAACGTGCGCCGTCGGCGATGGGTGCTGGTATCGTTCGCGTGGCGACACCGCTCGCGATTCGTACGATGTCGTTGTACGAGGCAGACACGGTGTCTTGCGATGTTGTCCTGCACGCAGATAGTGCCGCAAACGCGCAGATGATGGTGAGCAGACTGAGGCAGTGTTTCATTCGTGGCACCTGATTTTTTTGTTGTTATCTCCCTAATGCTGCTGCCAATTGCCGATAAATCCCAGGCCCGGTCCACCCGCAACGCTAGCCATGTGGTGTAAACGGGTAGCCAGCACTGATTTTCAGGACATAGCGCTTATGTCTTTTGACAGTTGGCCGCCAACGTGTAGAGAACAGTAATTTCACCGATTGGGTCCCGGCATCAAACTGACACGTCTACAAACACAACGCACGGTTGCAGTTCGATCTTGTCATGCCATCCTATGCCTGGTGAGCGTATTGGCGTTGTCGCTAGCGCCGCCGGCCAAGGCGTTAGACCCTGGCGCGCTGTTCTTCCAATATGAATTCTTTTGGCCTTCAGAGGACGTCCAGTTACCCTTCGAGATCTTTGATGTCGTCCAGGACAGGCGTGGCTTCTTGTGGGTGGCAACAGTGCGTGGGCTTGCGCGTTATGACGGTAAGCGCGTTGAGTTCTTTCGAGTGGCACATTATCCGGGCGTTCTATCGAACAGCCCGAGACGGCTCTTTGTCGACGATGATGGTTTGCTGTATGTCGCATCGATTGTTGGATTGAGCGTCTACGACGGCGATCAGTTCATACCGATTCGAGATGACGAGGACCCGATGGGCATGGTGTATACCTTGGCATCGGACAATGCGGGGCGAGTCTGGCTGGGTAGACAGACCGGGGTTTGGCAGGTCGACGGTGATCAGGCGCGTCAACTGCAATTCCCTACGGAACTCGGTCCCGCACATGCGTTGCTGTCTCACGGCGATACGATGTACGTCGGCGGCGACGGGGTTGTGTCTGTGATCACTCATGGTGATATCGCGCGGATAGAACTGCCCACGCCGATGGCAGGGATCGAAGTTCGAGACCTCGCATACCATCGTGGCCGCGTCTGGGGTGCGACGCGTGCAGGTCTGTTCACGCTGGAAGGCGACGCCGCGCAGCGGTTCACGTCATCGTCATTACCCGATATCTCAGCCGATGTACTGCTCTCGGACCGCGATGGCAATCTGTGGTTCGGTGGTAGTGCCGATCTTGGGCGGATACGCCCGAACGGCAGTGTCGAGTTGCCACCGGTGCAGGACGATACGTTTGGTTTTGCGCTCGACGTGGCCGCCATGATCGAAGACTCAGTGGGTCGCCAGTGGCATGTCGGGCGGTCTTTCGGCATTGTTGGCATGGCTGACAATCCGGTCATGCGCTGGTCGTACTCGGAGTCGTTACAATCACCGAGTGTGAGCGCTGTTGCATCGGGTAACGACAACGTCATCTACATCGGTAACGAGGCGGGGGTATCGTCGTTGCGCAACGGCGTGCTCACGGCAGTCATTGATCAAGCGTTTTCGCCGGACAATGTGATTCGTACGATGGCGGTCGATGGCAGCGACCTCTGGATTGGCACGCAGACGAGGATGCAGCGCCACGATCGCGTTTCCGGCGCTCAAATTGAGTTTCCGGTTGGCCAGCAATTGGGTACAGCGGTAAACGCCATCATTCCAGACCTGAACGGTCGGCTGTGGATTGGCACAGATGTCGGTCTTTATCAGGCCGAAAACGGCGCGCTGAATGCGAACCTCGATGCGAGCGACATCGCGGTGAAGAGTCTGCTGTTGGATCACAGCGGTCGGCTATGGCTGGGTACTCAACGTGGCATTGCGACGTTGCAGGATAACGAGCTTGAATGGCAGGCGCAGGAATTGACGCAGGACGTGGGGATTGTCTCGACACTCAAGCAAACCGCTGCCGGCAACATCATCGCTCTGACGCAGGACAATGGCCTATTCGTTCGGACGCAGAGCGGATGGCATCATCTTACCGAAGCTCATGGTATTCCGGCAGAGAATCTCATCGACATTGAGATTCGTGGTGAAGAAGCCTGGATTGTGACGGGTGCCGGTGTTTTCCGAACAAGCGTTCCGGCGATGGAACGGCGTGAGAATCCGGTCGTAGATGCAGTGCCCGTGCTGGCAACGGGTAATTACCGTGGGGCTTACCTGACGAATTGTTGCCGGGGAGAAGGTGACGCGGCGGCGTTAATCAACAGGGACAACATGGTTGTCTCGACAGAGGATGGTATCGTTGTGTTCGATACGAGCGTCCCAGCGACCGTTGGGTCTGCCGTCGCGTATCTCGTTGCGACCGAGCATTCGGATCAGCGCTTCGCTGCAGATGACGCGCGTGCGTGGTCACTGCCTGCGTCGACGACAGATATCGAGGTGTTTTATTCCGCAATTGATCTTGAGCGCGGCCCTCAGTTGCGCTTTCGCTACCGTTTGCTGGGGCGCAGCGATGCCTGGATCGAGAACGATGCCGCGTTGTCGGTTCGTCTGCAGAATCTCGCTCCGGGTGACTATGTTTTTGAACTGCAAGCATCCAGCGTAGCCGGTGAGTGGCAGGATGCTACGATTTCAATACCGTTCTCGCGCGCGCCTACGTTTGTCGAAACCATGTGGTTTGACGCGCTGCTATTGCTAGCGGTTCTGGCGGTTGTGCTTGCGATTATCTGGATGCGCACAAAAGCAGTTCGTCATCGTCACCGCCAACTTGAAGAAGCCATTGTCCTGCGCACGGATGAGCTCAATGAACTCAACGCAAAACTACTCAATACGAACGACGAGTTAAAACAAGCCAACCAAACCGATCCGTTGACGGGGCTGATTAATCGTCGCTATTTCGATGTTCTTGATCCGACAGAAAAGATTGCTGATCGCGTTGGCGATATTGGTCTGTTGCTGATGATCGATATTGACTTTTTCAAGCGTGTGAATGACTCCTATGGGCACGCGGCAGGCGACGAAGTGTTGCGTCAGTTTGCACAAATTCTGTGTCACGCGACGCGAGAGACTGATCTTGTGGCCCGATGGGGCGGTGAGGAGTTTCTGGTGATTTGTCAGTGCTCTGCAGATGCTGCACCCGTTTTGTTGACGCGTCTCAACAAGGCAGTGCGAGATCACTCGTTCAGTTTGCCAGATGGAAAGCGTCTGCAGATCAGCAGCTCTATTGGCGCGATCCGCTACCCGCTGTGGCCCGGTTTATCGATTGATGACCGGCTGACAGTGCTGTTGGAATTTGCAGACGCCGCGCTGTATACGGTCAAGATGAACGGGCGAGACGGTTGGGCGTTGCTGGAGGGCGGTGACAACCGTGACGTTGATCTGACGCAAAGACGTGTCGGTCATCAACTCGAAGATTTCGTGGAGTGTGGGCATTTGCGCTGGAGTGCCAGCCGCTACGAGATATCGCCAGGCTTCGGTGATACCGTGTCGCGGTTAAACGCGATGACATCGCGTTAGGCGATGCGATTGCTACAGTATCGGTGAGCGGATCGCTTCACTCGTGTTGTACGCGCGCCTGAGAGCGTCGATGATTGCGCCGCCGTACCCGGATGCTATCGAACGAAAGGGGGGGCATTCGATCTTATCCGGATACAGCGACTCGAACTCATTGCTCTTCGTTTTCTTCCGGTGCGTCGTCGTCATGCTCTGGCCGCCGTTCGTCCGGTTTGCACACTAACGCTTCAGTGTCCTGACGTCTCGGCACGACGCAGGTGCCCGAGATTTGTTCATCGTTACGTCCGGGGAAGACACATATCGCGCCTTCTACCTGTTGCGCGCAGGCATCGAAAGCCTCAATGGGCGGGCCGCGACGCTTCTTTCCGTGTTCATGGGCTTGCACGGTAGGCATAGCAAATACTGTCGCGAGTATCGTGCCGAGTAGAGTGAGCCGCAGGTTTGGTGAGCCGGTCATCGCAGTTCCTTGTTGATTCCAGATGCAACGAGTCTGGACGAAGAGCAAGGAGGCAATACGGAGCAAATGTGCAGATGTGCGGTAGATGATCGCTCAGTCGAGTTTGTAGCCTACGCCATAGATTGAGTGAATCCGCTTTTCGTCAGGAGTCGCGTCCGCGAGTTTCTTTCGCAGATTTTTCATATGCGTGTCGATTGTGCGATCACTCACCACGCGATTGTCGGTGTACGCGATCGTCATGAGCTGATCGCGCGAAAATACGCGCCCCGGTTTCTCGACCAACTGTTGCAACAGACGAAACTCAACCGGTGTGAGCTCAAGCGTCTGATTCTCGATGAAGCATTCAAATCGATCGGGAAAGATAGAGATTTCACGATAACGAACACGACCGTTTTCGTCTGCGGTAGCAGCGCTCGTATGCTGCACACGTCGCAGGATCGTCTTTACGCGGGCCATAACCTCCCGTGGGCTGAAGGGCTTGCACACATAGTCATCTGCGCCAAGCTCTAAACCTAGCAAACGGTCGATCTCGTCGATCTTCGCTGTCAGCATCATGATAGGTACTTTGGAGTGTTGGCGGACCTCACGGCAGATCGTTAAGCCGTCCTTTCCCGGTAACATCAGGTCAAGGATGACGAATGCCGGCTCTGCTGCTGCAATGGTCTCAACGGCTGTTGTGCCATCATCGAGCGTACTGACCCTATACCCGTCACGCTCGAGATAGTCAGCCAACAGCTTCGCAATCTTTGGTTCATCTTCAACGACGATGACATGCGGTTTGTGTGTGTTCACGATGTCGACTCCAGCGCCAATTCAACACGCAGGCATAAGCCACCCAAAGCGCTTTGCGAGGCCACGATAGTGCCCCCGTGCGCCTCGACCACGCGCCGGCAAATCGCAAGCCCGAGACCAGCGCCTCCCGTCCGGCGGCTTCGCGATGATTCGCGGCGGAACAACGGCTCAAACAGTCGTTCGCAATCCTCAGCCGGTACGCCCGGTGCTGTGTCCTCGATGTCAAGTACCGCTTGCGTTGCGACAGCATTCAGAGAGACGCGTATACGCCCTGGTGCATCCGTATAGGCCAACGCATTTTCGAAGATGTTATGCAGAAGTTGATCGATGCGCCGCGCATCAGCGCGGATCCAAAGATCGGATGCGATGTGAGCATCGACAACAATGCCGGTCTCGCTCGCGCGGGCCGTGACACCGCTAACCACACGTTCTACTGATGCCGAAAAGTCCAGCGGCGCGAACGCGTACTGTAGGCCGCCAACATCAGACACCGACAACTGGTACAAATCGTCAACCAGGTAGCGCATGCGCTGTATCTCCTGACCAAAAGAGGCAAGCGTTGTCGCGTTAAAAGGGCGTACACCATCGTTGAGCGCTTCGAGCTCTCCATGAAGTACGGTCAGCGGTGTCCTAAGTTCATGCGATACATCTGCAAGCCAGCGTCGTCGCGAGGCACGCGTGTGTTCAAGCGTCTCCGCTAATTGATCAACATCACGCATTAAGGTGCCGAGTTCATCGGCGCGCACCTCGCTCAGGCGAATGTCGTAGTTGCCGCTGGAGAGTTGGTCTACGGCGTCTCCCATACGCCGTATTGGTGCTAGCAGACCATTCGCCAACACTAAGGATATCGCCAGCGCGATCAGCAATGCTGCTGAGCCGATAAACCAGATAGCCTGGAGTTGGCGCTTTGAGAATTCGGTTTCTTCAGGTGAGGCGAGCTCTCGGCGAGGTGCCGTACGAAGCTCGCCGACAGTCTCACCGTCAACAACAATCGGTACGCGGATGACATTGTCGCCGGCAAAATTCAGATTCTGTCCTGCGACTTGACGACCTTGTTGGTCGTATAGCGCAGTCGGCGGCAGGGGTATGCGTTCGCGTCCGCCACGCGGTGGTCTACCGCGCCCAGGTGGCGGACGTGCTTCGCCTCGCTCGCTGCGATTACTGCGGCCCTCGTCGGCGCGCGCACCCGGCCTTGCGTTAGGGCGCGATTCAGCTTTGCGATCCAGTCGTGTATCTGCGAGAACGTCGAAAGGTGTGGTTCGCAGTTGTGCGTTTAGGCGTCGTGTGTCGAGCGTGTCCCAGGTGTTGCCAGCGGCCACGTAGTCGTCGGCCAGAGTCTGTCGTACACCGTTGAGTCGCTGTTGCTCCTGAGTATTGATGTACTCGAGAAATCCGCGATTAAAACTCCATCGGGCAAGGCTCAGAGTTGCCGTTACGACGAGCAAAGTGAGCCCGACCAACGCGATAGTTAGTTTGTAGGTAATCGATACACGCATTTCGATGGGTCAGCCAATCTCCCGGTACATCCCTATCCTGACACATGAATGTGCAGCGAATCGGCAGATGCAGACAAAATCATCAGGTTCATGAGATAGTCGTGCGTCGACGAGGTCGGTTGCGACAGCGTTGACGTGATCTGATGAGAGGTTCGATAGCAATCGTATGGCGCATTCGTTCGAAACGCACGTTTCTGTCGCAGTAGGTACACCGACGGCAGTGGCTCTCTTGCATGAGACCAGTGATCTGCCCAAACAACGCATCAAGGATGCGATGATGAAAGGCGCTGTCTGGTTAACGCGCTCGGGGTACACACAACGACTCCGTCGTGCGTCTCGCCAGTTACGCGAGCGCGACACACTGCATCTGTATTACGACGATCGCGTGCTGAACGAGACCCCACAAGCACCGCTGCTGATTGCAGACAACGGTGGGTATTCTGTTTGGAATAAGCCCTATGGCTTGCGCTCGCAAGGCTCGAAATGGGGTGACCATTGCACGCTGATGCGTTGGGCGGAACAACATCTTGAGCCACCGCGCACGGCGTTCACCGTGCATCGTCTTGATCGTGCGGCGAATGGACTAATGCTCGTGGCGCACGCCAAGACCACAGCGGCAGCGTTGGCCAAACTGTTTCGGGAGCGGCATGTCGAGAAGCACTACCAGGCTTTAGTCGTCGGTGATTGTTCTGCTTTGACAGACACACTTGTCATAGACGAAGCGCTGGATGGTAAGCGTGCCAGCACTGAGGTCAGGCTACGACAGGTTGTCGACGCGGGCGAGCGGTCATGGCTCGATGTGCAGATCCATACCGGCCGCAAGCATCAGATTCGTCGCCATCTCGCCGGCATCGGTCATCCGGTGGTGGGTGACCGGTTGTACGGGACTGGCGTTGCGGATGGTATCGATTTGCAGCTCACGGCCTGCCTGCTGGCGTTTGACTGCCCGCTTAGCGGCGCGCGTGTTGAATTCCGGTTGTAAATTGCCCGGACGCTGTAGTCAGGGTCAATCGTGTTTCGCTGCCATTGCGTTGTTGCGCCGTTCCGCTTCTTTCCAATCTCCAGGCATTACTTTGGCGGCCCAGAAAAACGCGATGATCGAAATGATGTAGGGCACGACCAATGTCGTGATCGCCAGACGCAAGGCGTGTACTTCACCGTGTTCGGGCGCCAGCATCGAGCTCAAGACGCCAACGTATGTAGGTCCCCCACCGAGCGCAATCAAATTCAGGATGAGAAAGAACAGGGCAGTCGACATCGCACGCATATTAATCGGCGCGAGTGTTTGTGCTGCGGCAAAACTCGGTCCGAGATAAACACCTGCCGCGACCAGATAAACCGTGACCAAAGCAAGATGCCAGTAGATGTTCGTGACCCAGAAGGCAGCCATCAACGCCGGCACGCCAACGATCAGAACACTGCCCGGCAACCAGCCATATGCGCCGACGTCTTTCTTTGCGAGTTTCTCGGTGATGACGGCGCCGTAATAGGTGCCGGCGCCATAACCAACCAGATGAATCAGCCCTTGCATGTACATCAGCCAGCGAAACTTGCCGTTACCTGCTCCCGGCGCGTACTCGGGCTGAAAGCGTGTGATGTAGTCGATACCCCAGTTTGAAACCGCGTAGCTGCCGAAGCTAACCCACGCGATACCCATGCACATCGCCCACCAACTCGGAATTTTGGCAAGCGTGGCTATCGACTCGCCAACGGTGACTGATTCGATTTTGACAGTTGCGCCTTCCATCTGGCCGCGCTTGGGTTCACGCAACACAAGTCCCATGATCACGGCGAGCCCAATACCGGCAAGACCTAAAGCGACCAATGTATAGCGCCATCCGAGCGTTTCCACGAGCCAGCCGGCGAGAATGTAAGAAAATGCGATCCCGACGGGAATGCCTAGCGAATACACGCCCAGCGCACTGGCGCGTTTTTCCTTCGGATACAGATCTGAGATCACCGAATGTGACGGCGGTGAACAACCGGCTTCGCCAATGCCAACACCGGTTCGCGCGATCAGCATTGTGATGAAACTGTTTGCCATTCCGGTCAATGCGGTGAAGCCGCTCCACAACGCGAGCGAAAACGTGATGATCCTCGTGCGATTGTAGCGATCGGCGAGCCAGGCAACGGGAATACCTACTGTTGTGTAAAGCAGCGCAAAGCCGAAACCTTTGAGCAGACCGAGTTGCCAGTCTTCAAAGCCGAGGTCAGCCTTGATGCTCGGCGACAAAGCGCCAATGATCGAACGATCCACAAAGTTGAAAATATAAGCCAAGGTCAGCAACACAAGCACTAACGTGCGATATGCATTGCTTTCAGCCGCTTGATGCTGGCCCATGGACGCCCCCTAATAATCCCCGAAGGCTACTGTACCGGCGCTGGCGGCGTATTGATACTGCCCGCGTCGTCGTTGTCGTATCACGACGGCACAATTGCGCCGTGCGCTACCGAAAAAGGCGTGCTGTTCGCTGGTGATCTACGCCGAAGGCGGCTTCATCACCAGCACAGGTGTGCTGCGTTTGTAGGCTTCATAGTCATCCTGTCCTCCCCAGCGCTCGTCAGCTTTCTGCTCGAGTAAGGGTACGCCGCTGACCTTCGTGAGCAAAAATGTCACGAAGATCGGAGAAATCAGTGTCGCCCACTGCCAACCCTGCAAGACCGGAACCGCGATAATTGCCATACCGATCCACAACACGATTTCGCCGAAATAGTTTGGGTGGCGCGACCATGCCCACAGGCCGACATTGATGAACTTGCCTTTGTTTTCCGGGTTTGCTCTGAACGCAGATTTTTGGCGATCAGACACGATCTCGATGAGGATGCCTATCGTCCAAATCACGATCCCGACAATGCCAATAGCGCCCAGTGGTACGCGCGCACCGCCAGTAATGACTGCCCAAGCGGCAGCCGCAGTCAGCAATACCCAAAGACCTTGCAGCGTCCACGCCATAAAAAAACGAACCGGTCGGTTCTTGATAGCGTCGAATCGGCTGTCATGCCCGTCTTTTGAAATTCTCATAAACAGAAAGGTTGCCAATCGGAATGACCAAAACGCGACCATGCCGGCGACAATAGCGGCGCGTACATCCAGCGCTCCGGATAAGTAAACCGCAACGGCAGTGGTCACGATGTAGGTGATGCCGCCGGTCAGATCGTAGAAGCGTTCCGTTTGAGCTATCGCTGACGGGATGAACACGAGCCAGTTAATGCCAAACGCCAAGGCGCCGCAAATGGCGAACACGGGGATGCCTTGGAAGCGGTCTCCACCGTCACTACCGGCGATGCCAATCAGTGTACCGATGACAATAGCGATGACGATCGCGATGATGATGTTAGCGCTGCTGCGTTCGGCCATGTGGCGTCTCCGTTGGACCTGTGAGTTCGTCTGTTGTTGCTTTCGTGCGCGACCTGCAGACAGATGCGTCAGGTCAGCACACGAGTATATCGCGTCGTACAGTGATGCGTTGGATCAGCTGTCGGGTAAGCGTACAGATGTCACGCAATGATCTGCATCTAACTCAACGTCAATGTCCGATAGCGTGTTCATGCTGCGCTGCAGGCGCGCGCTAAAACGTTGAAAGTGTTGCGTGAAGCGGCGGATTTCGGCGATGTTGCGGTGCCGCCGGTCCTGTCCGCCTTCGAGCATCAAGCGTTGCTCGGCGTCGAATCGCCATTGCTGCGTGTGCTCAAAGGAGGGCGCACGCAAACCAATGAACAGATCAATCGAGCGCCACAGCGCTTGGTAGTGTTGGAGCTGGGCATTCGTATAACGTCGCCATTGACCAGTGCTGTCTTCATGTTGCTCCAGCGCGTTGCATGGGCTCGCCAGGCGCGCCTCACTGACAGGCGCGCAACCCAGAAGCCAGCCGTCGAACAGCACGATGTCGGGCGCCTGTTCGCAGACAGGCGAGTCCTCCGGCGCCAGCCTCTCATCAAGCGCCTTGTTAAATCGCGGCAACGTTACGTTCGCGCTGAAATCGGGATCTAGCAGCGACGTCAACGTGTTTCGCAGTAACGCAAGGTCATGCGTGCCCGGTGGTCCGCGTGTGATCAGCAACGGATGCACCGTGCGGGCTAATGTCTCACGTTGGGCGCGCGTGAGATAGCAGTCGTCCAGCGATAGACTCGCGACGCGTAGCGACGAATGCTGCCTGAGCCAGTCACGGATAAACACAGACAAAGTTGACTTGCCGGTGCCCTGACTGCCGCTGATCCCAATCAATAGTGGTGTGCCGATACTTGCGCGACGCACGGCCATCGCGATGCGCTCGTATGCCGGCGCCGTTCGCGTCACGAAGCTGTCAGGCAGCGCTTGTCTGCCGGCAAAGTGTTTGAAAAAATCGCGGTTGTTCATCCGCCTTCGGCTCGCTTAACCGCATCGCAAAAAGGCGCTGCGTGTCCAGACTATACAAGCAGACGCACTTATTGTGATATCAGCCTGAGGGTTAGCACGACATCGGCGCGCCGCACATTGCGCGCAGTGCTATGATCCGATCCCCGCCAGCTGTATCGCGCGCAGCATCGCCCATTTTTGAGCAACATAATGTCCCCGAACATCCCGGACACGGCCACATTCCGTGATTTACAACTCTCTGAGCCATTAATCAGGGCGTTGGATGAAGTTGGCTACGAAACGCCGACGCCGATTCAACGCCAGGCGATTCCCCCATTATTGAGCGGGCGCGATATCCTGGGTCATGCACCGACCGGGACCGGTAAGACCGCGGCATTCGCGCTGCCGCTGCTTTCGACCATTGATCATCGCTCCAATGCGACCCAGGTGTTAACACTTGCGCCGACACGAGAGCTCGCGATTCAGGTCGCAGAGGCTTTTCAACGCTACGCATCGCATATCAAGGGTTTTCACGTCCTGCCAATTTATGGGGGGCAGGCGTATACCGGCCAGATTCGGCAGCTCAAGCGCGGTGTACAGGTTGTCGTCGGTACGCCCGGGCGCGTACGCGACCACATCAACAAAGGCAATTTACGTCTCGATACTCTCAAGGCGTTAGTGCTGGATGAGGCCGATGAAATGCTGCGCATGGGTTTCGTTGACGAGGTTGAATGGATACTGGAGCAGGCACCCGCGACGCGGCAAATGGTCTTGTTCTCAGCAACGATGCCAAAGCAGGTTGAACGTATCGCGCGACGTTATCTGAATGATCCTGCTCAAATTGCCATTAAGGCGAAGACGGCTACTGCCGAGACGATTCGCCAGCGCTACTGGCAAGTCAGCGGGTTGCATAAGTTAGATGCGTTGACGCGCATCCTCGAGGTTGAGTCATTTGACGCAATTCTCGCGTTCGTGCGCACAAAGACGGCGACGACAGAGCTCGCCGATAAGTTAGAAGCACGCGGATATGCAGCGGCGGCCATGAACGGCGACATGGCGCAGAAACAACGTGAGCAAATGGTGGAAAAGTTGAAGCGTGGCGCACTGGACATTCTGGTCGCGACAGATGTGGCTGCGCGGGGGCTCGATGTCGATCGCATCAGCCACGTGATCAACTATGACGTGCCCTACGATACCGAAGCGTATATCCACCGGATTGGTCGCACCGGCCGAGCTGGCCGTCGTGGTGACGCGATTTTGTTTATTTCGCCGCGCGAGCGACGCATGTTGTCTGCGATCGAGCGTGCGACGCGTCAGAAAATCGAGCCGCTGGTGTTGCCTAGTGTTGAAGCGGTCAACAACAAACGGCCAGGACAGAGGCGAACATTCCAAGCGCAAGCGTTCCAAACATGCCGGTAAGGAAGCCGCCGATCTTGCCACGCCGCTGGTAAACGCCGTCGCGTGTGGGGAGGAAACGCGTGAGGAAACCCATGAAAAACACCCTTTGTTCGTTTCGCTATGAGCTAAGCGCGCAGTGTGGCGTTTCAAGGGCGAAATACGTGCATTTGCAGCGGCCCGAAGGCCGCTGCGGCGCGAGTCGGTAAGGCAGGTCTTACTCGGTGACCGGTGCGGCTGGGGCTGCCGGCGCGGCCTGAGGCTCTGCCGCTGTTGCCGGGGCTGCACCCTCGGGTGCCGGGCCACCGCCGGTTGAGCCGAGCGCGATGAGGGCGACAAAGGCGACAAGCACAATGATCGCCCAAATCCACTTCCCACCCGATCCGGTCTCGTAATCG
>JBCBZK010000041.1:0-26384 GCA_039815365.1 Pseudomonadota bacterium
AGATAGCCCACGGGGTTGTGATTTCTGATCTGATAGAACGCGTAGGCCAGCAATCCTGTGGTTGCCGGTATTGGGTATTCTTCCGGGATCGCTGCTGTGTCGATACCCATAGCGGCAAGGTCATTCAGCGCTAGCTGATCATGGCCAATCTCGGAACTGGCATGCGCGTAGAATCGCTTCACCATGTCGCGCTGCTTGCCGCGGAAGTACACAGTCGCAAGTGCCTGGATCTGCGGATTCTCTCGAGCGTGGTGAAAAATCTGTCGCAGGATCGCCTGGTAGTGCTCCGGGCGAATGTCATCTCGCTGCAAGCGCTGAATCGTGTCGCTCTTCTGAAACGTTGCTAGCGCTGTTTGAAACTCTTGCATGAGTCTATGCCACTTGTTCATTGAGGGTTGCTCCTGTCGTTTGTGATTGGGTGAACGCTGCGAGGTGCCGGCGTAACGGTGATTTGCACTGTTCGAGATGATCGTGATCGGTCAGTTGCAGGACCATGGAGTACACGCGGCCGTACTTTGCGTGCTCGATCCAACCAAGGTGTTCGCGATAGCCGAGTCGCTCATAAAAGCGAATCAGGTGCTCATTGCAGTCGATGTAGTTCTCCAAAATGCCGTCGGCAAGACCCTTCCGGTAGGTGGTGCACGCGAGATGAAACGCCAATCCGCTGGATCGCACCGTACTGGCAACCATCAGTTTGTTGGTGAGCGTGACGTGCTTGAGTTCAGAGGCTGAACGGTTTGCGAGCTGGTACAGGTGAAGGTACTCGCCGAAATCACTGTGCGCGGCGTATACCGATTGAACGGTTCCGAGGATGAGATTGCCGTCCCATGCTGCGAAGAGGTCGGCCTTCGGCTGAAAGCGGTCCGACAGCTCGCCACGCTCATGATCGACTGCTGACGCGTCATCGCGATGTCGGCCCATTTCTGTGACATAGACGTCGTACCAGAACTGTCTGCATGCTTTGGCTTCATGTCTATCGCGAACCAATCGAATCTGCGGCTTCATTGCCCGTCTCCTCCTACTAGCACCTGCGGTATTGCATCTGCTATGGAGGATCTCTGACGGCGTGTTGCGATTCCCCTCAGCAAAACTTGAAAAAAGTTCTGCTCACGCCGAGAGCACTCATTATTTTGTGATATAAAACGTTAAGTTGATTGACAACACTGCTGCGAATGTAGAATAAGAACTGAGGCAGCCCTGATGAATGCGGGCCTTTCACAAACTCAACCTCAAGATCTGGCAGCACGTATCGCGGCGGGAAGCAGCGCTGCGGAACACGAGTTAGTACGTCGATACAACGTCACGCTATTGAAGATTCTAATGAAGCGCTGCGGCAATCGTGAACAAGCCGAAGATGCGCGCCAGGAAGCGCTGCTCATCGTTTTGCAGCGATTGAGAAAGGGCGAGATCAGCGACGCCACAAAGCTCTCGGCCTTCATGCACAGGACGGCCATCAATGTGCTGATTGCCGATCAGCGAAAGACATCGCGTCGCGGTACGTCGGCGGACACACCGGTCGTCGAGCAGATGAGTGACCCGAAACTTGACCAATTAACGGCGATGATCCGAGAGGAATCAGGAACTGCCGTCAGAGCAGTAGTACGGGACATCAAGAACGACAGGGACAGAGAAATTCTCTACCGTTTTTATATCCGTGACGAGGAGAAATTCTCCATCTGCAGCGCACTCAATCTGACGACGGTTCACTTCGACCGAGTCATATCAAGAGCTCGGGTTCGATTACGATCGATCATCGAATCGAATAGGCCGGATCTGAAAGACTGGGTCTCGCAGTGGGAGCATCCATGATGGATCAGTCGTACATAGATCAAAACAATGTCATTGAGCGCTACGCCAAAGGCACGCTAAGCGACGAAGAGTTAGAGCAATTCGAGATTTATCTGATGGATCATCCGTCGCTCTTGGTCGATATTGAAATTGCGGAGCAACTGCCGGAGGCGTTGACGGATGTGCTGGAGGCTCCCGGTTCTGAACCCGTGTCGGCGATACCGACGGCTGGGTGGAACCAGTTGTCGCTTGCCGCGAGCTTGTTGTGTGTTGTTGCGCTCGCATCGTCTGTTGTTCTCTACCAGAGTAATCAGGATTTGCGAGAGGCTTTAGCGGATAGCAATAGTGTGCGAGCTGTTTCATCACAGTATTTTCTTACCGCGACACGCTCGAATACTGCCCCTCAGTCGTTCACTGTTTCACAAGGGACTTCGCTTCTTTCCATAGAAGTACCCCCGGAATTCGCTGGGCCAACGCTAACCGTGACGATTACGGGCCAGGACAGCGACTTTGAGTGGACATCAGATGATGTGTTTGTTGATGCCGCGTATCAGATTTCCGTCTTGCTGGGCTCTTTGAGTGTGGGCACTTATCGAATCGTGGTCGCCGCAAGTGACGCAACCATTGATCCGATCTCCGCGACATTTGCAGTATTGGAAGACATCACGTGAGAGGTTCCGGGATGTCGTTTCAGACACATGACGACGCATAACAATGGAGAACAATATGCAACAGAGTGTCATAAAGCGATCGATCAGGGTTCTTGTTATAGGGGTTGCGACTAGTGTTATTTTTGCTTGCGCACAGCATGTGCCAAGCGATCACATTCACGACATTGAGTACACGGACCAGAGTAGTCACGCGAACGCTGTTTTATTGTTCCAACCTGTCAAACGTCCACCCATCGTTCGACTGACTTTCTTGGAACACACTCCAATCGAGGGCGGCGCCGACTACGAAGGGATTAGTTGCTTGGCAGAGTTGGACGCGGCAGATCAGAGTTATTCGTGTTTTGTAGTCAAACAAGTTGTTGCCGGCAACGGCGGTGGCGCCAATGATGACGCCGAAAGATCACGTACAGAGGGTGTTGACGGTGATCTATTCGTTGAAAAAATAGTTGCTGGGCGACTGGATAGCGATTTCTGCAAGACGCTTCGAGGCGACGACGTGGGTCGTGCTGGCGATATTCCAGTCATGCAAGACAAGACCTGCCGCACTAATTTCGATGGAGTGTCGAATTGTGTTTGTTACACGATAACGCACCATGATTGTGAGGTTGACGACAAAGGCGATTGTCAGGTCGGAGCAATAAGAGAGAATGCGTTAGCGCCACCGGATCCCGGTTCCGGCAGTGGTGGCCATGGAGGCACCGGGAATTAGAGTCCGGTAGATGCAACGCCTCGTCGTTCTGCTAACGCTAGTAGCGGTCAGCGCAATGGCCGCTGCTAGCGAGCAGAGCGCGAGTCTCGACATTGGCCTGCCGATCGTCCGTGAGATCGCAGATGGCCACAACCACCGGTTCGACATCACGGTAACGCAACCCGTACTTATTGTGGTTGAGAATCTCGGGCGCGGGACGATCCTGACGGCCTACGACGATGCGGGCAATCGTTATCTGCGCAGCGCCAATTGGCGCGGCATAGAAGGCCAGTATTCGTTAGCGCTGTTGCCCAATGAAGCGAGCGCACTGGAAGTTACACCAGACACATCAACGGCGCCCATCGGCAACTATCGAATTCGTATCGAGGCGCTAGAGAGGTCCAGCGCTCGATATCGCGCGGAGCGCGCGATGAGCTTGGCCGCTGATCGCCACTTAGCCGTCTATTTTGGCGAAGATGACCGGCGAGCCGAGACTGCTGACTTCATAGCTACTGCGATTGCGCATTTTTCCAATAACGACCAACGTGAGCGTTTGGCTGACGCTTGGTATGAGTTAGGTGTCGTGAAACGTGCTCTGGGCGCAAACACGGCATCCACCGAAGCGCTAACCAAGGCGCGCGCCATCTTCGCTGATCTCGGAGATGCTTCGGGGCAGGCGGCGGCAGTCAACCAATTAGGACTGCTGGCCTGGCGCAGGAACCAGCTTGCCGATGCAACGCAGCTCTTTGAATCGGTTGCTGCGCTTCGTGCCGGGCAAGATAACTCCTATTACCTGGCGCAGGCATTCAACAACCTTGGTCTTGTGCATCATGAAATGAATGACGCCAATAGCGCGGCCAGAAGCTTTCAAAAGGCGTTGCAAATCTGGCAAGGAAACGCTGACCTGTTGCGCGAGTCTGCCCCATTGGTCAGCTTTGCAGATCAGGGGCAAACGACGTGGCTGTCACAGTCAGTCACTGCCATGACCAACCTTGGCTGGGCGTTGGAATCTGCCGGCTCGCTAGCGCGTGCCGAGTATGTGCTGGATAGATCGTTGTCGCTAGCGATGCAACTGGATCGCCACAGCCCTGCTGCCAGGGCCAAGAATAACCTTGCCAGAGTGCATTATCGCTTCGGCGAGTTGCAGCTGGCGCTCGAGTACATTGATCAAGCGCTGACGTTTTTCACATCGGTCGGTCGCGACGAGATTTGGGCCGCGAACGCACATGAAAGTCGAGCGCGTATCTACGCCGCGGCAGGCGAGTTCCCGTTGGCACAACAAGAGTTGCTTGCGGCGCTCGAGTTGCGAACGGAGGAACGTCATCCATTGCGGCGTGCGGAAACGTTCCTCGCGCTCGCAGAGCTTGGGCTAGACCAGGGTGATTTCGCACAAACGCAGACGCTAACGGATAGTGCGCGTGCACTTGCGAGTGCGACAGACAGTGAAAATCTAGTCAGGGCGAAGGCAGATGAGTTGACGGGAAGAGGCACCTTGCTGTCTGGTGATAGCGTTGCAGCGACAGCATCCCTTGATCAGGCGATACAAGAATTTGATAAAGCGGGTAGCGCTGTCGGCGCTGCCAAAGCAGGCTATTGGAAAGCGCAGTCATTGATACAGGCAGGTGCGTATACCGCGGCGCTCAATGAGTTGCGTGCCGTACGTGCTGTCGCGACGAACATCGAAGATGTGTTGTTGCTGTTTCGCGTGGACGTTGCGACCGCCAGCGCGTCGTTTGCTATCGATGCGTTTGATGACGCGCAGCGTGTCGCTTCGGCAGCGTTGGAACGCAGCGAACAGGTGCGCGGTCAACTGCATGATCCGTTGCTGCTACGCAGCTTTGCCGTGACCCAGCGCAGTGCGTACGAGGTGTTGATCGATGTTGCTATCGCGCAGGGAAATGAAGGCGATGCGTGGCAGGTCGCCAATCGTGCCCGGTCGAGACGATTGGACGAGCTACTGCAGAATCGCAGGTCGCCAGGAAACGATACCGCGGCAGACCTGTCAGTGCTTTCTCTAACCGAGGTGCAAGAGGGGCTTGGTGAGGACGAAATACTCGCGCAGTATTTTCTTGGCAACGCGCAAGGCCACGCCTGGTTTGTGAGTCGCAATGATATCAAACGCCGCCGAATCGACAGTGCTGAGGATGTTGCGCAGTCTGTCGTTCGAGTGACGCAGGCGGTTCGTGAACGGCGTGCGCCCGCTTTCGACGATCTCACGTTTCTTAGAACCGCATTGTTGCCAGATGAGCAACCCAAGATGCTCAGCGTCTCACCCGATGGCGCGCTACACGAATTACCCTTTGCAATCCTACCGATGCCTGCACCTGAACCAAACGATGCTCGACGCGACGCAACGGCGATTCGCATCGTACCCACGTTGCGATTGCCGACTGACGAATTTCAAAGCGCTGCGTTGAAGTCAATCAGCATTGCCGCGGATCCCGTGTTCTCGCGCGATGATCAAAGACTGCGTCCGAATGACCCGATTGATGCGATAGACACAGCGCCAACGATCATGAGCGCGGCTTTGCAACGTTCGCTCGCGCGCTTCCAGTCAGACACGCTCGCGCGCCTTCCAGGCACGGGGCAGGAAGCCAGATCGATCGAACGACTCGTCGACAAGAACTCGGCAATGGTCGTTGTTGGTGTTGACGCGAACAAGTCGTCGGTGATGGCTGCGCCTTTTCTTGATAACGACATTATTCATTTCGCAACCCACGGTGTCGTCGACGACGTCGAGCCACGACGCTCTGGACTTGTGCTTTCCGCCTTCTCAAACGCGGGTGAGCCCATCGATCGGTTCCTGTCGGCAAGTGATATCGCTCAGCTCACCATCAACAGCAAGCTCGTCGTTCTCAGTGGTTGCGAGACTGGCGCGGGACGAATCGTCTCGGGTGAGGGCGTTCACAGTCTTAGCCAAGCCTTCCTAACCGCCGGTGCGCGGCAAGTGGTCTCGAGTCTGTGGCGCATCCCCGATCAGGCAACAGCACAGTTGATGACTGCGTTCTATGAACAACTCCTCGTTGCAGGTGTTCGTCCGGAGATCGCGCTGATCAATGCGCAGAACGCGCTTCGTCAAGATCGTCGCTGGCGCGAACCTTACTTCTGGGCGGGTTTTACGATCGTTGGTCGATGACTTAGGTCGCGCTACGTGTCATGCGAACATGTGACACGTAACGAGCCACTCACTCTCTAGACTTACTGCCATTACCGATTCACGGGAAGGCAGATCATGTACAACCCTCAGAAAACCCGCATCGCAGGTGTACTCATTTTCGCGTTGGCTGTGTTGCTGAACGGCTGCGGCGGCGGATCAACAACGCCAATGACGAATGACGATGGCACTACTGCCGATCCTGCGCCACCGACGTTTGTGCGCTCGTTCGGTCAATCGAGCCCGGATGTGTTCGCCGGCATTACCAGCGACGCCAATGGGGAGCTCTGGCTTGCCGGCAATTTCCAAGGCACAGCGCCTGGCGCCAGCACAGCAGTAGCGGATCAACCGTGGCTCGGCAATCTTGATGGTATCGGCGACCTTACGTGGCAGTTATCGCCGACAGATCAGCGCGGCCGCACACGCATCGACTGGAAACACGGCGAAGCAACCCCTGACGACGGCGCCCTTTTTGTCGGTGAAGCAGAAACTTTGGAAGGCCGCAATGTGATCGTCCAGCGACACAATCCCGATGGCGATGTGATTTGGGAAGTACAATTAGACGGTACATCACGTTGGGCGCAGTCAGGGCTCACGTTTTTGCCGGCGGAACCTGCCTCGGATGAGTATGTTGTCGGCGTACACGGTGAGCCTGATATCGGTCGGTGGATCGTTACGCATTCGGAGGCCGATGGTGTCGATGTGCGCAATCAATCCGTGTTTGGTGCACCGTCTGTATTTGTCTGGTTTGTTACTGCGACCGGCGCGGTGAATCCGGATGGCCCGTTTCCGTTCGGCACGCGAAACCCGGAACCAAAAGACTCTGAAAGCGAGGTCGCTGACGCCGTTGCGACACGCGTTGCCGGATCGACGATCTATCGAAACCTGGACGGCGACCCCGCGGATATGCGATTGGGCGTGCTGCTCCATGCAGTCAACCCGTCAGGTTCGGTGAGCAATATCGCGTGGGTTGGGTTGCGGCGCAATGCCACTGGCGAACTTGAAGGCGTTCCGGAGCGCTTTGGTGCTGAAACGGATGCCAACGATGACTATCAGTACGGCAGTCTGCTGGAGCCATTTGTTGGCACGTTTGGCGGCAGTCGAACGCTGTATAGCGAGTTTTTACACTTACGGAAACCACGCCCGTCCGAACCCGACGCACCTTATCAGGTGGTTCGATATGACTCGCGTGGCGATGCCATTTGGGGGAGGGAATTCGCGAACGATGCATTCACTGAGGTGAACGATCTGACGTGGACTCAGACGCTGCGCGTGAATGCATCTACCAACACTCAGGAATATACGACGACGTTGTGGGCGGCGGGTTCGGCAATGCGTGATGGTGAGAAAGTACCGTCAGTGTGGCGTCTGTCGCAGGACGGGCAAATGGTCGCGCAGTGTTTCCCGCCGCGCGTTGTGGGCTTTCGAGTTGCAAGCACGGTGGTTGCTGTTGAGGCCGGTGACGGCGGATTGCGGCTGTTGCTCGCAGCGCAAGATGAGTTGTCTGACGAGCCAACGGTGAGAGAGATAAACATTGATACGGATTGCAACAGACAAGGTGATATCCGTCGCTATGACGCCGATACCAATGTCCTTCGCGGCGTGCTTGACCGGCTGCCCAGTCAGCCTCAGTTTTCCACGCGCAACTCAGTTGATGGAAGCGGTACGGAAACTGTGGTCGACATTCGCTCCGGTCGCACTATCTATCGATTTGATCGCACGGCGCAAGCGTTAGCCGTCACGCTCGATTCGTTAAACGGTGACCCAACGGACATCATCCCGACGGGTATTGCAGCACGAAAAACTGAGGTCGGTGCCGGTCTCGTTGTACTGACCGGGAGCGAGGGACAGATACAAGGGTTCGATGATAGCGGCGCACCGCAGTTCAATATCAATTTTTCAAACTTCGGTGCTCAGCAACTCACCAGTCCGGTGATTGATCGAGCAAATCAAGTCTGGATGGCAGGCGAGGAAGGCGGCACGCCGTTGATTCGTCTTGGTAACAATCGAGCTTTGGAAGAAATTAACCTTCTGAACTGCTTCTGGCGTGCGGATGACGTCATTACATCGGACACCTACTGTCCGCTCGACATCATGTCGATTGACGATGGCTCCGTCGCGAGTGGTTGGGTTCACATGATCGGTCGCGGGCGCGTGTCGGAGGGCGTCGACGAACCAACGTATCGTTACTTCAAGTTGAGCTTCGACGAGAACTTTCCGCAACTATTCCAGATTCGTTATTTGCCTGACGGGCAAGACGATTTGGTGTTCTCCAACGAGGAGTTCAGCGGTGGTCGATTGTTCATGGATTTGGATACTCTCGATAGCGATGCAGACGGCGATACGCTGATCAACGTCATGCAGGTGCAGCCTGAGCCTACACCCAGAGACGTTCGCCTTGCGCGCCGGGGTGTGACAGTGCAGTTGCAGCACTACGGTGCGACAGATGCGACTCGCTGGGCAATCAATACTCGTGGTCTGTCGTTGCAGGATGCCGTGCTGGCGCATGATGGCGGCGTTGTCATGCTATTGGTCGCCACGCTGGATGCTCACTCATTGAGCAGCGCGAACGCGGGCACCATTGGTATCCAACGCAATATCGCTCTCGTCAAATTGACGGCGGAAGGCGCGACGCAATGGATGCGTGTGTACGGAACGGCAGGCGATGAACTGCCGACGCAGCTCATTCGGACCGTTGACGGGTATGCGATCGCAGCAATGTCTGATGGCGTGGATGTTGTGACACCCGCCAGTCAGGACTTGCTGGTGATCAAGACAGGCATCGATGGACGTATTGCGTCTGATGCTGACGGTGAAGATTTTTGTCAGGCGGTATTGCTGACCGAGAATGGCGACTTCGCCAATACCCAATTGCGCCGCTCGGCCGTTGATGCCTTGCGCGTTGATCTGCCAGCGTGGACTGCAGACTCACGCGGTCTACAGGTCACGCCGCTCACGACGACAACGGTACCGACCGCAACGGCTGTCCTCGACAGTACGACTAGCGCGCGTCAGTGTTTCGGTAGCGCGACCAATATTCAAGAAGATCCGTTTACGACAACACAAAATGCCGAGATCTCCGTCGTCATCGTCGGTAACGGTAGTGTGTCCGTGCGTGCGGGTAATACGCTCGATACGCTGTGCACCGATGATTGTACGAACAACGTCGCGGTGGGCTCGCAAGTGACGCTGGAACCGACACCGGCTGCAGGCTGGGTGTTCTCGGACTGGTCTGGCGATGCCGCGTGTGGATCTGTTGCGCCGATACCGACGTTTGTGGCCGTAGAGGGCGTGACGCAGTGCTTCGCCTCATTCGTGCTGGACGCACAGCCACCGGTTGCGCGCATCAATCTGACACCACCTGGTGGTTTCGACACAACGACAGCGATCGAGTTTGACGGATCAGCAAGCAGTGATTCGGATGGCAGCATCGTGAGCTACAGTTGGGATTTCGATAGCGACGGTAGCGAGGATGCGACGGGTGAGCGTGTCACTCGAACCTTTGATTCTGCCGGAAATTATACGACAACGCTGACCGTGACAGACGACAGTGGTCTTACTGGCCAGCAAGTGCGCATGTTCAATGTGGTCGCGGCGCTCAGCGCACCGCCAACGGCCGCGTTTACTGTATCGCCGGGTGGGCCAACGACGCTGGGTACGGTGCTGACACTCGACGCAACCACGAGTAGCGACGATGTAGGTATTCAGACTTGGTCATGGGACATCGGTGACGACGGCAGCGTCGATGCGACCGGCGAAGTTGTTATGGTGACACCGCCGGTTGCAGGGAGTATTCCGATCCGGTTGCGTGTTGTCGATGCCGACGGTCAGATAGACGAGACCGTGCAAACGGTGGTTGTCAACGCAGCGACTGGCGTTGAGTTCACGCTGTTAGTCACGATCAACGGACCGGGAGGCGTCGATGTTGCGCCGCTGGGACTGTCGCTGCCAGACAGCAGCTGTGATGGCAATGAGTGTTTTATCTTCGGTATCGCGGCGGGAACACAACTGACGCTCGACGCGTTCGGTTTCACGCCATCGGTGTTTGACGGTTGGGCGCCAGAGGATTGCGACGCCATCAACGCGGACGCGTGTGTACTCACGATGAATGCTGACCGTTCGGTGACCGCGAGTTTCCAATAGCGTGACTTATTCAATCAACCGAAAGGATGTAATGAGCCCTTGCTCGACGGTGTACACGATGACCAGTTCTTCAATTCTGCTCGCTGTCGTGATGTGCTCATGACTGATCACGCGATTGCCGATCACTATTTGGTGTAATACGTTGATGTGTCCTTCGTTGCGATCAAATTGGTCGGCGAAGACGAACGCCAAGTGAGCGCGGCCTACGCCAATGCGTTTATCGGGATACTCGATAATATCAACGTCATGCGCGTGAGCTTCGAGGAACGCGTCAAGATCGTGGGCGTTATAACCGTCGATCCGGCGCGTCACGGCGGCAATCATTTGTTGTTCTGTATCCGTACTATTCAGACTGTCGTCTTCGTCGGCCGCGCTGGCGACTGTTAGCGCAGCGGTCAAAAGCAAGAGTGCCGTCAGATGGTGCATCCATCTCAAGCTTGGGTGTGTCATGTATTGTCACCTTTGGGCGTAAGCACGCAGCACGATGGTGGGGTTTGCGTGTTGGTCTATCGTCATCCAAACACAATACCGTCTTTCCGGCTTGTCAATCGACTCTATACGACCCGCTCATCGTTACGATTTCGTGAAATTGCGTTGAATGCAGGGAGATTCTTGTGTTGTGCGACACCTACTAGGTAGACATCCGTGCGACTCGAGGAGCTTCACATGCGTATTGCCACGTTCAATATCGAGAATCTTGACGACCAACCAGTGCCTGACAATCGGCGTGATAGAGAACCATCATTTGAGGATCGCGCGCCGATTCTTCGCGCGCAACTGGAGCGATTGAGGGCGGATGTGATTTGCCTCCAAGAGGTGCACGGCCAGGATGAGGATGGCGAGCCACGTGACTTACGTGCACTCAAGAAGCTCATGCAAGGCACGCGCTACGAGGACTACCAGCTCGACACAACGCGATTGGCCAATGGTCAGGACGTTGAGCGTTTTCGCAATTTGGTCTTTATGGTGGCACCGGACTATGCGTTCGCCGAGCCGGCTCGTGAAATACGTAATGATTTCGTCGAACGTCCGGCGCATAAGTTCGCAACAGGTAATCGTCGCGGCGAGGTGGCCGATATCGGATGGGAGCGCCCGATTCTCTATGTCCCGGTGACGACGCCAGCGGGTGATACGCTGCACCTCATTAACGCACACTTTAAATCCAAACGCCCCACCCGAATTCCCGGGCAAGGGCCGGACGACTTCAAATGGGCATCGGCCGCCGGTTGGGCGGAAGGCTTTTTCCTGTCATCACTCAAACGTGTGGGGCAGGCATTGGAAACCCGCATGTTCGTTGATACGCTTTTCGATGACGATCCGAATGCTCAGGTTGTCATCTGCGGCGACCTGAATGCGGAGCCTTACGAAGTACCTATGCAAACGCTACGTGGCGACGTCGGCGATACGGGCAACCCGGCGCTGAACAACCGGATCCTGTATCCCCTCGAACACACGATACCCGAGCCATCGCGTTACACGCTCTATCATCGTGGCAAGCGTAACTTGCTTGATCATGTGCTGGTGTCCCAGTCGTTACTGCGCTGCTACCGCACGACCGAAATTCACAACGAACTGTTGCGTGACGAGACCACGGCATTCGCGTTCGATAGCAAGTTCCCCGCGTCCGACCACGCGCCAATGGTCGCGGAGTTTGGCGACTAACGCGTTCGTTGTAACCTACGGCACCTCGCCAATCACGCTGCTCGCCAGATCCAACGTTGCTTCTGCAGCTGCGAATGCGGCGTCGATCACCGTTCCCGGTACAAACAATACCCCGCCGGAGTTGCCGAACTGATCCTGCATGCCGATGCCTTCGCTGCCAAAGATGACATCGGCCGCGCCGTCGAGATCGATGTCGCTTGAGAACAGTTGCGCACCGACGCGGGCGTTTGGTTGGAACCCGACGATTTGACGTCCAAAATCAGACGAAAAGCTATCCACGGCGAAACTGATTGCCGGATCGAGTTGTGCTTGCAACGGCGCAGACGCGAAAGCGAATACCGAGCCGGACAGGTTGCGACCGAGGGCACTATCACCGCCAAGACCCACAAGCCACGTAGCGCCATTCGTGCCAAACGATGGCACCAGTACTGAGGTTGATGCCGGATCATCGATTGTCTGCGACGTGATTTGGCCAGTGATGAAGACTTCGCGTCCGTCAACGACTGATGCCGGCACAAGCGAGGGGTCGCTGCCGTTCGCCAACGCATCAATGATGCGTTCGCTAAATGTCACGCTGGCGACCTTCTCATTTTGAAAGTTACCGCGATAGGCGACGGCAAGATCGTCTATGCCGTCTCCGCTGATATCGGCGCCGGCGTTAACGCCGACGATCGCAATGTCAGCACCAGCAGACATTGCTACGATCGCCGCTGCGTTTGTTGAGTCACTCACGTTGAATACCGTTGCTACCTGGCGTGCGCTGTTGATTGCATCGCCTGAGACGATGAATACGCCGTCCTCGAGATTGGGTTCAAGACCTGCGCCAGAAACGACAACCGCATCGGTAGTGCTGCTATCCCAGCCTTGGCTGCTCGCGACGTGGCCGCCAATTTGCTGGATGATGGCTTGTTGGGTGAGGTTACTCTGCAATTGGAGGGCCTCGCCGACGCCAGCATTTGCGATATCAAAGTCGGCTCCACGCGTGATTGCTTGACCAAATACGATATAGGCGGCGTTAACCGACTGCGTGCCGAATAAAAGGTCGCATGAGTCATCACCGTCAAAATCGCCTGTTACCAACGTGGCGTCGACATTCGCGCGCCGCGGCAATCCGCCAATCAATACCCCTTGAGGCTCGGTCAGTGCTGTCAGATCTAACGGGCCATCCGGCTGAGTTGCGATAAAATCGCCCCAGACGATGGCGGCCAACGGGCCGTCTATCGCATCGCCGATACCGGATGTCCGAATCTCGTTGAACACGATCAGCAGATCTGGTGTGCCATCACCATCGACATCGCAAGCTGGTGCGGCGCTCAATCGCGACTGACGATCCACACTGGAACGATCGTCGTTATTCAAAACGAGCGCTTGTTGCGGCGTCAACGTATCAATGGTGACGTCGCCCGCGCCGTCGGACATCTCTGCGCGAATCGTACTGCCGTAAATCAGATAAGCCGTTTCCAGAAGCGTGTTGTCGACTTGCTCTGAGACCAGGATCTCATCCGAGCCGTCGCCATCAACATCACCCGCTTGCGACATTGATCTGGCGATCGGTGTGTTCACCGAATCGCCTGAAATGCGCACACCGGAAATGACACGCGCTGGCAGATCAACCAGTTGAATGCTGACGCTGCCGAAACCCGTTTGTGCCCCATCTGACGCGGATACAGCCACACTAATCTGATCCTGAGTGCCTTCCACATCCGCATCGAAAGCTGTCTCGACCGTCAGCTCACCGGTTGTTGGGTCGATTGAAAATGCGGCGAGCAATCGATCGCTGTTAACGGTTTCACCGAGTTTGGATACTTCTGTAATTGTATAGTCGGTGACGGGCGCGCCTTCCGGGTCCATTGCGACAAACGTCACTAGCGGACCCGTGGCGTTTTCATTTAGCGGCACCGTGCCTAGCATCGAAAATTCGGGCGGCTCATCGACGTTAGTAATGGTGACGCGAATGGTCTGCATGACAGTCGCTGTGCCATCAGAGAGCGAGACTTCCTGCTCGTAGACGTTGTCGGTATTAATGTCCTGAGGGTTTTCGAAATCCAGCAACGAGCCAGGTGTGTTCGCGCTGATGAAGCCGCTCGCAGTATCGAGCACAAACAGGCCTCCATCGCCAGTGTTACCGATTGTGACGGTCACTGTGTCGCCGTCAGCGTCTGTGACTTCTGCGGCGAACCGGACTTCCTCAGTCTCGGAAAACGTAAGCTCGGTAGCGCTTGTAAAGCGCGGCGCGGAGTTGGTCGTTCCGCCACCGCCACTAGCAGGTGCGCCGCCACCGCCACCGCCACCGCAAGCAACAACAGACAATACACAGCACACGCCAGCAAGTTGCCGGCAAAGAGAAGTCACGCCCATGAGTAGTCCCCCGTCTACTTCTTGATATGCCGTACAACATAGCGGATCGGTACTAGAAAAAAAACCAGATTGAGCGTGTCGAATTTTCTTCGAAGTCAGTCGTCAACACATTCGTCGTGTGGCAGCGCAGATTAGCGCTATTCCAGCGCTACGCCTTCTGTCTCCGGCAGAAACAGTGCTGCCGCAAATGTCACGGCCAAGAATAAAGAAATAAATACGACAGTCTGTAGAAAATTCGTAGCGGCAAGAAAACTGCCGATGACAATTGGCGCTAAACCACGCGCCGATGGTCGCGGAGTTGGGCGACTAACGCGGTCGTTGTTGCCTAAGGCACTTCGCCAATCGCGCTACTCGCCAGATCCGACGATCCGATCACGCTTGTTAGTCCTCGATAAAAATATCTTCGACCTTGAGTTTGAACAATCTGGCGAGCTTGAACGCGAGCGGTAAGCTCGGGTCGAATTTGCCGGTCTCAATGGCATTCACGGTTTGCCGCGATACGTCGAGCTCGCGCGCAAGGCGGGCTTGGGTCCAGTCGTATTCCGCTCGTAGGACTTTTAGACGGTTCTTCATGAAAAGCGTCTTTTGCCGCTGAACGTGGCGATTAGAAACGTCAGCGCCATCACAATCATCAGATGAGCAATTCTTGGCTCGAACGGCAGCAGTTTGATGCCTTCCATGAGTTGATAGGTTCCAGCGAATACCAGCCCCACACCTAGCGTTGTGGCGGATGCGTCGAGAAAGATACGACGTTCTAACTCATCCAGATTTTGCAGTAGCTGCTTGTTCGCGAGCACCATCGCGATGCCGGTTGCCAGGTTCAGCAGCAATGCGGCGATGCTCACAGTGCTGTTGTAGTCCCAGAGAAATTTCGGCCCAAACGCCAGCAACGCAGTGGTGATAAGCCAGGCAATTGTCCACACCGCCAGTCGTTTCGTATTGCTTTGGTTTTGGTGCTCCCAGGAGCTTCGTTGTTGCATCGAATCCGTCATTTGTCTAGTTCCATTGTCAATAAGTAAAGTAAGCTTGACTAAATAGTGCCTGCAGAGGAGAGGTGTGTCAAGTACCCTTTACTTTTGAGGTACGAATGAAGACGCAAGCGAGCCCGAAAGTTTAGTCCGCGGCGTCGCTATCGAGCCGCATGAACTGGAGCGTACGCATTTCGATGTAGTCGAAGAAAGGGTTCCAACGAAGTCTGAGTGCGGCGGTGCCGGACACCTGCAGCACACCGCGCTCACCACGAAACGACAGATTCCCCAACTGCACGCCCGGGCTGTCTTCGGCGTCCGGTCCGCCGTAAACCGGATCATCAGGTGAGATCGGCAAGGCGACATGCGATAGCGAATACACGCCAGCAGGCCACTCGCCGACGTCGTGCTGATGCGATGGCGTATTGCTGCCGGCAGCGAGCGTTGTCGCGATCGCTGTGTGGCTGTCACCGCTTTCATTGGTGATCAACGTCAGATCGTAGTGGCGGCTGCTATCTGCCGCTAGCGGCTCAAATAGTGCCTTCGGATCTTGCTCGAGAAAAATACCAATTTCTGTGAGTCGATTGATGTCGAACAACACAAGTTCATGACGCCCGGCGTCTAGCCGGTTAAACAAGTTATGAATCAGCGCCGCCGGGGTCACCGTTGCATCGACGCCTGATTGAAACGCCAGAATGGGCGGTAGCTGTTTGAGCAGATCGTTGCCGGCAAGTTTCGCAAGCTCGCTATCGATGTGTTGCGTAATGCGATATGCCAGATCGCCTGCATTGATCGCAAATGAGCCGTACTTGAACGGATCGTACTCCGGCAAGATATCGTTCCACGCCAGTTTCTCAAGTCCCAGAACGCGACCGAGCCGCCCTTGCCATGCGGCGAATGCCGCAGCGCTGGCAACACCTATCTCGGGCGAGATCAGCACGATGCCTGCCATGCGTGGCAGTGCATCATCGCGAAGCGCATCCAGTGCAAAATTGATGGCAAGTGCACCACCGTTTGAGTAACCGACAACGTACAGCGGTGCGTCGGGCGTCGTGTCGCGCAGGTGCCTTGCTGCAATGCGTACGGCGGCAGACATGTCTTGCCAGCGTGTTTTTAACAGTCCGGATGGCGCAGTGCCATGCCCCGGCATTCGCATCGCTATGACATTGGCGCCGCTCCTGTGCAGAGACGTCGCGATGGCGCGCATGCTGTAAGGCGAGTCCGATAGCCCATGCAGCAGCAACACACCAGCACGTGGCGCGCTATGTCGCCATTCGAACGAGCGATTCCAATTCGTTGCCCATCGATCCGGGTTCGACAGGCTTGTGCGGCTGAAGCGGTTCAGTGAATACTCCGCGGTGACAGGGATGGTTGCCGTCACTTGTACGTCGAGCTGTCTGAACAGGCGCGCTTCTAACTCAAGGTAGCTTGCGAAGTCGCTCACATTTGATGCAACGGTAAATTCCTCATCAAGATCGGCCAGATGCCAGACAGAAAGGTCTTGGCGTGCGTTCAAGATGACAACGACACCAACGATCAGCGCGATCACACAACCGGTGAGTGCTGCTGCGATAAGTTGTAGCGGTGTTCGCAGTCTACTGCGGGACGAGTCGGGTTCCATGAGCGTAGAGTCTACCTGTTCGTCGGCCAACGCGAGTTGCTCGCGGGTTACTGGTTTTTTGATCGCAGCGCACTTTCATAGGCGATTACACCCCAACGCCGTGCCTCGTCGGGGTCTTCGAAAATCGACTCTGGCGCTAGGTGGTAACTCATTCTGGTCGTCTTTCCCTTGGCGTTAAACTCAAAAGCGGGCAGCTCCAGCGCATCGAATTGCGGCTTCGATATCGCATCTACCTTCAAATAGAGCTCGTCATCGGCGACCAATGCAAACATCACGTCGTCGTAGTAGATGCCATGACCGCCAAACATCCGGCGCGAACGAATGGGACCTAGCTGTGCGAACACTTCATTAAGATGATCGACAAATTCGCTCATTAACGTTGGCCGTTCAGAAGCGGGAACCGGTGAGTGTGACGTCAGCGTTGCGCCAGGCGAACGCAAACCGTGCTTCGATCTCACTGGCATCTTTGCCTTGTGCTTGCATGCTTTGAACCAAACCGAACATTGCCCAGCCGTTGCGAGGATACAATTCGAGATCCTTGCGATACACGTCCTCTGCCGCAGCCGCATTGCCTTGCAGCAGCAACGCACGCCCCAGTGAGTGTCTTGTCGGGTAATACCAGAACGGCGGTTCGGTGTAGGGTAGCGCGTCCTGAACTGCGACTGCTTTTTCGAAGTCATCAACGGCATCGCCATACCGTTTTTCGCCAACCGCGATCTCACCTGCCACAAGGTTGTCGGCAATCTCGAGGAGCATCGTTGCCGGGTAGAGCAATGTGTCGAGGAACTCGATGTCTGCCGACGCGCGCAGCGGTTCCAATTTCGCATGTTCGGATTTTGCCGCTGCCACGTTGCCGGTGCGCGCGAACGCAGTCGCACGTGCGTAGTGCCAGATTGCGGTCGAGTACTCGAGGTTTTCCGGCGGTGCCGGTTCGGCAAGCACGTCACGCCATTTGCCAAACTGTGTGAGTGACAACAGCGGTATCGTTTTGAAGAATTCGACACTTGGATACGCTTCGACCATTTCGATGGCAACGTTCTTTGCCACCTTGCGCGCCGAGGCAATAGCGAGCTCGCTGCGTCCTTCCATGCTGGATGCTGCCCACAAAAAGTGGATGTTGTGAGGGTAATATGCCGCCGGATAAAACCCTTGTGCGTTGCACGCTGCGATGTAGTCTTCGTCGACCTTGGCGGCCAGCATGTTTGCAGCCGATGCATCGTTATAGCGACCAATGCGCCAATAGATATGTGCTGGCATGTGCACAAGGTGACCAGCGCCAGGCACGAGCGTGAGCAACGTGTCGGCGGCCGCTTCGGCACGCTGTGGATTGGATGATGCTTCAACCGCGTGGATGTATAGATGCAGCGCCATAGGATGGTCGGGCGAGCGCGCCAGAACTCGCTCCAGCACGTCAATGGCTTCGGCTGCCAGCGGTTTTGGATTGTCGCCATCCACCCAGTAATCCCACGGCATCGTGTTCATGATCGACTCGGCAAAGAGTGCCGCCGCATCATCGTCGTCCGGGTAGCGTTCGTGCAGTTGCCGCATCGCGTTCATATAGTCGAGATCGAGCGGTACCCGCGATGTATTTGGGTTGCCGTCGTAGCGCGTTGCCAACGCAGCAATATAGTCGCGTTCTTTTGCGCTGGCTGATGCAGACAGCGCGACAGCTTTTTGGATGGCCGCGTAGGCTTGCTCGCGGTCTGCAGCGGCCATGACAGCTTTACCATCGCTCGTTACGTTAATGTTCGGGCCAAGTGCGAGCGCTTCTCCCCAATACGCCATCGCTGCACTAGGGTCCAGTTGTTGCGCTGCACGGAAAGAGCGTGCAGATTCAGCGTGGTTAAACGCAAAGTCGATGACAAGCCCTTGATCGAAGTAGCGTTGTGCGTCGCTGCTGCTCGTCGTGATGGGATGATGATGACTGCCCATGCCATCAAAGAGCGGGGCACCGGCTCGTTGTGCTAGCGACGTCGCGTCGTCAGGGGCCGCTGCGACGGTCGTCCGGCTTACTGTGCAACCGGCTGTCACGCCAAGGCACATCACAGCAAGTGCAAGCGCTGCTAATCGTTTCATCGCATTCCCCAATGATAAGACTCATTATCTTTAGTGTTGCAACTTACGCCTTTATCGCGCGGCTTACCAACGAAGTCGCGGGTACCTCGCATGCGCTCGGCGATTCATGGTTGCGCGTTTTTAGAAAAACATCTGATACTGAATCGCGCCGCCACCAAAGCCGCGTTGGCTGACTTCCTGGCTCACGCTTGCACGCAGAATGGCGCGATGTGAGAACGAGTATCGAAAACCTACGATCAGTTTGTCTGTGAATTCGCCGAGCCTGTACGTATCGTCGTCTTCGAGTGCGATGTACTCATAGTCAGGCGCGCCAGCAGTGTAGCCGATCATGATGCCGCTGGACGCGCGCAGGTATTCGTAAAACGCACCGGCGACGACATCAGTGCGATCGTAATCATGCTGCCGGAACCCCGTGGATGTCGCCGAGCGCGTGGTCAGACTACCGAGCAATCGCAGCCTGTGTTTGTTGTTGATAGTGCGAACATGCTCAGCCGCGACTACTGTTTCGGTGTTGCTGTAATCATAGTCAAAACCCGGTGTACCAAATCGTTGCTCTTCAGAGAAATCGGTCCACTCTACCCATGCGGACCAGAGGCTTCCATCGTCAGACTGGCGCGACACGCGAAGCTCCGCTGCATTATTGCGTTGTGAGAGAAATTGCAGTTCGCCTGAAAGACTCGGATCATCGAAGCGACGTTCGAACCCGCGACCAACGAGTCCCTCGCTGTAGATCGCCCAACCATTGCGCAGAGGCCAGCGCGCTTGCCATTGCACGGCAAGGTCCGACTCGGTTTCATCACCGCCCTCGGAATTCTTGCTGCTGTAATTGAAGTCGCGCAGCAACAGCGCGAGGCGCAGATAGTGTCGGCGTTCATTTCGGTACGTCGCAAACCCAACGGCAAGATCCATGAACGCCTTGTTGTACTCCGGGTTAAGCAGCACAAAGACGCCGGAGTCATTGAATACGTTACGCTCGAATCCCATTTGTAGTTGCTCGGTCGTGATGCTCCTGCGGCGCTCGCCATTGCGATCAAATCGCCCGACAAATCGCCATTTCTCGTTCAACGGCTCGTTAATCGCCACATTGACGTCGGTGAATAATCTGTCTGACGATACGCTGCCCGTGTTTACCCGAAACGCATTGGCAATGTATTGATCGCGCTCCCATGCGAACTGTTGTTCAAGGTCCCACGCATAATTGGAGAGCGCGTGAACGTAGAGCAGGTCGTTACGGTAACCGTCTTCGAGGTCCCAATCTTCTTGCGGCAATTGCGCGCGCGCCGCCGCCGCAATGTGAATCGCCACAATCAACAAGACAAGACGCATAAGACTCTCCATCCGCAGCGCGGTTACGTGGTATGCCAAAGTGATGGCCTTTGAATATACACGCAGCGCGTTGGTTCAGTGTTAATTCCCGAAAAGGTGCTGAGAAACGCCATAGGACGCGATAGGAGGAAGGCGCGCAGGATTGTAGGATTGCCGATGTGTTATACGGCGCGGCAGGTAGCGTGCCGGGTTCGTATCGTTACTATGTGGTGCGTGAGGACATCGATGTCACTGGCGTTGATGTCCTGTCATCACGAAGAGTATCAGGGCCGTTCCCAGATCGGGGGTTGGCCGATTTTCTCAATCAGAAAATCGATGAATACCCGCACTTTTGTCGTGAGTACGTTTGATTTCGGGTACACCAACCAAATCGCGGATTGATCCTCAACCTGGTAATCCGGCAGCACGCGCACGAGCGAGCCGTTGCGAATATCTTCATTGATACTCCAGCAAGAGTTCATCGAGATACCAACACCGGCTTTGGTTGCCGCTCGCATACTGGCGCCATCATCACAGGCCACGCGACTGACCACGCCCGGAGGTGGAAACGTACACGCACGCTGTCCGTCATCCGCGATGAGGTTTCTTGCCGGACCATCCATAAAGACCAGCACCTGATGACCGGCGAATTCATCAGGCGTTTTTGGCGTGCCGTAGCGAGCAAGATAATCAGGTGCGGCGCACAGAATCCGTTGATCGTCTGCGAGCTTTCTGGCGCGCAGGCTGCTGTCCTCGATAGCGTAATTGCGCAGCGCAAGGTCATACCCGCCTTCGATCAAATTCATCTGTGTGTCCGACAGTTTGAGATCGAGATTCACCTGTGGGTAGCAATCGAGAAACTCGGGCAGGAAAGGCGCTACAAAATGCTGTGCAAACGTACTTGATGCCGCAAATCGCAGCGTGCCCGTGACCTCGGTGCCGCCGTGGCCTAACGCGGCCCTGGCGGCGTCTTCTTGCGCAAGGATCTCTTTTGCGAATGGCAGGAACTCGGCACCCTCCAAAGACAGCGAGACTTTGCGCGTCGAGCGATGGAGCAAATCGGCACCGATCTGATTTTCGAGTTTGGCGAGGCGGGCGCTCGCAACCGCAGGCGCCAGTCCGAGTTGTCTGCCGGCCGCACTGATGTTGAGTCGTTCGGCCGCCGCCACAAAGAGCCGTATACCTTCTGTATCCATAGAAGTCTCTTATTATCGCTAATGAGCGTTAATTATATAGAAAAACGGAATACTGTTGCTTCATAAAGGCGGTTTAAATACGAATAGATACTAAATAGAGTGCACCAACTGATTCATTACTGACGCCAACGCCTAGCAGCATGAGCACGGAGCGATATCAATGCGAGACGAAGCCACAGTCAACTACCACATCAAGAGCGCGGCGCCGCAAGCGTTCCGCTTTGATGTCGATGGGGTTGTCGGCAATTTGGTGTCACCAGAGCTAGCGCCAACGTCGGTCCGTGTTGAGAACGTGCGCGACAGCGCGCATGCGCCGAGCTTTGATAAAGACAGCATCATGTTCGAGCATCATGTGAGTGAGGTGGCGGACTTCGAATCTTCTTCGGGCTGGCAAACAGTGTACGACGCAGAACTCACGTCGTTACTGCGCAGCGAGCTTGGAGCGGTAGAGGTCATTGTTTTTGATCATACAATTCGTGTTGATGATCCTGCGGCCGCGCGCAAGCCCGCACGCAATGTACACACTGACTACAGCAAAGCGGGCGCCCAACAGCGCTTGATTGATCTTGTCGGCGAGCAGCGCGCTGAGACGTTTCGGCAAGGTCGCTATGGTTTCGTCAACGTGTGGCGTCCCGTCGAGCATACGATCAAGACGTCTCCGTTGGGTTTCATTCGTCCGAGCTCGGTGATTCCCGAGGATTGGATGACGATCGATTTGATCTACCCGGATCGACAGGGGCAGATCCTCGGCGTGGCTGCGAATGCGAATCACGACTGGTTCTACCTGCCCGATATGACGCCGGACGAGGTTGCGATTTTTAGCATCTACGACAATGGCGGCAGACCCTTTCTGGGTCACAGCGCACTCGACATGGCCGAGGTCGATGATGTGTTGATGCCAAGAAAGAGCATCGAGAGCCGAACGCTGGTGCGCTACGCGTAATGGTCATGCCAAGCACGAAAACAAACACAGCGCCGCTGCAGTCTTTCCGACCGATGAACACGGCGTATAACGCGGTCTTTACGCCTGGTCAGTTATCAATCGGTCTGGTCGTGCCTATCGAAACGTATGCCAGCAGTGCGGTACCGCAACTGCGTGATCACATCGAGCGCGTTCAACTGGCAGAGTCGCTTGGTTTCTCGGCCGTCTGGTTGCGTGATGTCCCGTTCAACGTTCCGTCGTTCGGCGACGCTGGGCAGGTGTTCGACCCTTTCGTTTATCTCGGCGCACTTGCCATGCAGACGACTGACATCGCACTCGGTGTGGCGAGCGTTATCTTGCCGCTCAGACATCCGGCACATGTCGCCAAAGCTGCTGCCACGGCAGATGTGCTTTCACATGGCAGGCTGTTACTTGGTATCGCGTCAGGCGACCGACCCGAGGAGTACCCAGCGCTTGGCATTGATTTTGAAGACCGACGCCGGCTGTTCCGCGAAAGCTACGATTACATTCGCGAAATGGCAGACTCGTCGCCACAATTCTCGAGCTCGTATGGGCGCGTTGGCAATGGTATCGACATGCTTCCGAAACCACGTGCACAACACCTGCCGTTGCTCATTACCGGCTCATCCCAACAATCGAACGAATGGATCGCGGTCAACGCCGATGGCTGGATGACGTATCCGCGCCCGGCGAGCGTGCAGCGCGCGATGATTAGCGATTATCGTGAGCGCATCGCCGTTGCGTGTTCTCACGACAAGCCCGTCATGGAGCCTTTGTACATCGACTTGGCGTCGGATCCTGACACACCACCAACACCGATTCACTTGGGTTTGCGTCTGGGCGCGCATGCACTGCGAGCGTATTTGCACGCGCGCAAAGCGATCGGTGTGAACCACATCGCGTTAAACCTGCGTTTCAACCAAACCGATACGCCAGCAACACTCGCAGCGCTATCAGAACACATCATTCCGTATTTTCACACTGAGGACAGTCACGATGACTAAGACAATTTTGCTTACTGGCGCAACGGACGGTATTGGCTTCGAAACAGCGAAACGCCTTGTGACCGACGGCCATACGTTATTGATACACGGTCGGAGCGAACAGAAGCTGGCGAACACCAAAGATGCGCTTCACGGTATCAATGGCGACAGCGTTGTTGAGAGCTATCGCGCCGATCTTTCAAACTTGGCGGATGTTGAGGCATTGGCCGCAGCCATTGCGCAAACGCATGCTTCACTGGATGTTGTAATCAACAACGCCGGAGTTTTTAGTGTTCCGAAACCGACGACGCAAGACGGGCTTGATGTGCGCTTTGTCGTCAATACGATCGCTCCAGACCTGCTCACCAAGCGGCTGCTGCCGCTGTTGTCCTCGACTGGCCGCGTTGTAAATCTGTCGTCCGCGGCCCAGGCATCGGTGGATCTCGATGCGCTGGCGGGTAACAAAGCACTCAGCGCCAATAACGCCTATGCGCAAAGCAAACTGGCGATCACGATGTGGTCGGTTGATCTTGCCGCATCGCTGGGGAGCGAAGGGCCGGTTGTCGTCGCGGTTAATCCGGCATCCATGCTTGCCAGCAAGATGGTCAAAGATGCTTACGGGGTCGACGGCAGTGATCTTGGCATCGGCGCCGATATTCTCGTGCGTGCCGCGCTCAGTGACGAATTCTCGCAAGCGTCGGGTCGGTATTTTGATAACGACCGTCGAGCGTTTGCACAGCCTCATCAGGATGCATCCGACCGAGCTAAAAACAGGGCGCTCGTCACAGCGCTCGAAGCCGTCATTACCCGTCTCGGTGTCGAGATCTAATCGTCAAAACGATGCGTATCAACCGATACCTACAAACCCGCAATATTGAAGGAAACTACAATGAAGTATGAAGGATTCACTACGTTCAGCGTTACGCAGAACGCCGGTATCTTAACGGTCACTTTTGAATTTGGTTCTGTGAACGTGCAAGGTCAGGAAATGCTCGCTGACCTTAATAGTCTAGCGATGAGGCTGGAGCGCGACCGCGACACAAAAGTCGTTGTTTTCCAATCCGCGCACCCGGAAATCTGGGTATGCCACTACGATACTGAGCTACTCAAAGACATGTCCGACGTCGCCGTGTCGCGTGATGAGGCGCAACTGTTAGATTTGCAGTCGGTCTGCGAAAGGATCAGCAAAGTGCCACAGGCAACGATTGCCAAGCTCGAAGGATTCGCACGGGGCGGTGGTCACGAGCTGGCTTTGGCTTTGGACATGCGCTTCGCCGCTCGCGGCAAGTTCAAATTCATGCAGATGGAAGTTGGAATGGGTATTTTACCCTGTGGTGGCGGTGCATCGCGGATGGCGCGCCAAACCGGTCTTGGTCGCGCTATGGAGATCATTCTGAGTGCACGCGATTTCGACGCGGATGAGGCTGAGGCGTACGGCACGATCAATAGAGCGCTCGATCCGGATGAGATTGGCGAGTATGTCGATCAATTGGCGCAGCGAATATCCAAGTTTCCCGCGGCGTCGATCAATGCTTGCAAGCAGATGGTGTACGAGTCAATCGACAAACCTATTGATGAAGCACTAAAGGCCGAAGCGTATTGGTTGTATCAGGCGACAAGCCAAACGGCGGCGATCAAACGGTTCACGATTGCTGACGAACAGGGGCTTGAGCATGACATTGAAAATCAGCGCAACTGGAACGAGCTTGTGATGAACGTTCAGGACATCAACTAGCCTCGTCAATGTGATCCGGGAAGTAACTCAGATATTTTCTGTGCTGTAACGACCCAAGCTCAATTGTCGACACAGTGTGAGAGTAGGCCGCCTTCGACCGTCCGCTTCCGTCTGGTAGCGGACGGTCGGAAACGCAACATCATCGCGCTTTATCAGGCAGGAGTCGGCCATTGAGCGTTGACCCAGAATTCCTCAACAGTTGGTAAGAATTTATGAAACGTCTCAATCTGATTTTCGTCTGCATAACACTCACTTTCTTTGCCGCCTGCTCGAAAGCCACTCCAACGACGCTGACAACCTCGCAAATAGAGAGCGTGCGCGTCGTAAAGCCAAATGATGTCAATTACATACCGCTCAATCCGTCCCGCGGAGACCGTAGCCCACAAGCGGGCGTGCTCTGGGGTGACATTCGTCAGGACGTTGCATCAGGCGTGCTGTTGAAATTCGCTGATGGATTTTCTTCGCCACCTCATATACACAACATAACGTACCGAGCGGTTGTGATTGCTGGTGACATGCACAACGATGACCCGGACGCCGAGAAGCTTTGGATGGGACCGGGGTCGTTTTGGACTCAGCCTGCGGGTGAGAATCACATTACCGCGGCGAAACCAGGTAGTGGTGCAACGGCGTTTCTGGAGATTCTGACAGGACCCTACCTGGTCCAGCCAGCACTCGAGGCGTTTGAGACCGGAGAACGTCCAATCAATCTGCTGAGCTCAAACCTCGTATGGATGGGCGCCAACGATTTCGAGTGGATTCGCACAGCATCTAGCACCGGAATTGGGCCCGAGGTCGCTCTACTTTGGGGTGATTTAGACATGGGGATGCCAAGTGGCTCGTTGGTAAGACTGCCGAGTAGCTACGCGGGCAACATTTCATCTACGGGTGGGATGTTGAGGTCAGTCGTGATCCAAGGGCAGCTTTCTCATACTGTAACAACGGTTTCAGACACGACGACCATCGGTCCTGGTGGCTTTTTTGAGTCTGAGGAAGGCGTTCCACATTCACTCGCATGCCAAAAAGGGAAGGCGTGTGTTCTATACGTCCGAACGGATGGCGTGTTTGACGTTCGATAACTCAGTCCGGTGTC
>JBCBZK010000138.1:0-9393 GCA_039815365.1 Pseudomonadota bacterium
CGATGTACGGCTCGCCCGCTTCTTGCGGGTCGTCGACGACGCCGTTCATGAACGGGTCGGTCCCGTCGATGTACTCGGCTCGTTCGTCGATCAGGCCGTTGCCGTTGTTGTCGATGCCGTCGCCGCTGTCGCGGCCGTCGCCCCAGGGGCGGTTGAGGTCCATCCGCCGGCCGGCGAGCAGCTCGGGCGCCAGCAGCCCGCCGAAGCTGTAGACCGCGTTGCGGGTGTCGGCGGCGTCGACCGCATTGTCGCCGAACAGGATCCGATCGACGCGCTCGCTGAGCACCTGATCGGTGTGGCGTATCGGTATCAAAGCGGGCTCGGAGCGTTTCAGCTCGAGCACCACGCGATAGCGCAGGTAATCGATCAGCCGAGCCGGGCTCGGCGGGTCGTCGCGCATCACGACGACGTAGTCGTCGCAATCGTCCGCCCAGAGGTCGTCGTAGTCGATCGCGTTGCCAGGGTTCCGCGGGTAGACGTGCGACTCGAGGTCGCTGTACCCGACGATCGCTTCCAAAGCCAAGCCCCATACTCATCGATACCGTCTGTGCTCCGAGTGACACGGCATCGAAAACAAGTTGGGTAACGAACCCCATGATGAGACCTAGAGCGACCTCCTGTAACGCAACGGCAACACCGGCGAATGTCATGATCATCACTCCTGGAAGTGATTGCTCTACGACCGGCGCCATGACAAGCGTCAGCGAAACCGCGAGTAGCGCGCGCACGCGTCTGGGCACAAAAGCGCCTCCGATAGCCGGAATCGCCACGATGAACGCACTGATTCTGAGGAATGGCCACAAGTACATGGCGAGCAGATCGACAAAAGGCTGAATTTCGAAAAGCATCGTTCAGCCGATAAGATTGGGAATGTTGGTTATCAGTTGGTGCGTGAAGTCGACCAGTGTTCCGATAATCCAGGGTCCACCGAGCATCAGCGCAACGCCGAGAATTAGTAACTTGGGGATAAAGGACAGCGTCATTTCATTGATCTGTGTTGCGGCTTGCAACATCCCCACCGCGAGGCCGACTAGCAACGCTGACAGCAACAAGGGCGAGGAAATCGCAAACGTCACCCACAACGCCTGCTGACCAATCGATAGAATGGATTCGGGTGTCATGTAATGCTCCCGTTACACATAGAAACTCGATGCGAGTGTGCCAAGGAGCAATGCCCATCCATCCACGAGTACAAACAACATGAGTTTGAACGGCAGAGAAATCAGCATCGGCGACAGCATCATCATCCCCATCGACATGAGCACGCTCGATACCACCAGATCGATAATCAGAAACGGGATAAAGATCAGGAAGCCAATCTGGAACGCTGTTTTGAGTTCACTGACCATATAGGCTGGAATGACGACGCTGATAGGCACATCATCCACAACATCGAAACCCTGATGGCCGGCAATGTTTGCAAACAGCTTCAGATCACTGTCACGCGTTTGGTCCAACATGAACTGACGAATCGGGCCGATGCCGATCTTCACCGCATCGGCCATCGTGATTGCCCCTTCGGTATAGGGCTGTACGGCTTGCTCGTTGACGGTATTCACGACAGGCGCCATGATGAAAAAAGTCAGAAACAGGGAAATGCCGATCAAGACCTGGTTCGGTGGTGTCTGCGCGGTGCCCAGCGCCTGACGCAATATTGACAAAACAATGATCAGTCGAACGAATGCACTCATCGATAACAGCAACGCTGGCAACAGCGTTAGCAATGTCATCGTTATCAGTATCTGTAAGCTCAGACTTAAAGACTGAGCGCCTTGCGGACCCGCATCGGTAACCGTGAGCGGTAGGGCGACATCTGTCGCCTGAGCCATCGCTTCGGGCGTACCCATCAACATGATCAGAATACAAAAACACCAATGCAATGAACGTTGCATCATGACTGTGACTTGTCGGCGACGCCGTGTGGGTCGCGGAATGCTTTGAGCTTGGCTGCGAAACCGCCGGCGATAGGCGTTTGCGTCGTGCTTGTGGCCAGCGGCTCATTCAGCGTATGTAACGGTGTAATGTGACTGGCTGTGATACCAAGCAATACTTGTTCATCGCCAACCTGAACGACGACGAGCCGCTCACGGTTGCCAACCATTCGCGTCGCGACCACCTCAAGAGCGCCGTGTTGCGATGATCCGAATTTCTTGCTCCGCGCGAAGAACCAACCGAGCAACAAAATGATGCCGAGCACAAGCAACAAGTTAAGCATCAAGGGCAATAACCCGGCACCCTGTGTCATCGTTGCACCGGCTGCCTGTTGCGCCTGTGCTGGTGCGATAACCAAGCTCGCCACGAGTACTGTAGTAAGTGAGCGCATCGAGCTAGCTCAACGTTTCGATACGTTCAGCGGGACTAATCACGTCTGTCAATCGAACGCCAAACTGACCATCGACGACAACAATCTCGCCGTGCGCGACTAACGTACCGTTGACCAGCACATCCAATGCGTCACCAGCGCTACGATCCAAAGCGACCACAGAGCCTTCAGCGAGATTCACAAGATCCCGTATCGTGATGTCGGTGCTACCGACGTGCAGCGCGAGTGAGACATTGACATCAAGAATCAAGTCCAGGTTAACGTCGGCAGACGTCGTGCCGGCGGGCGTATCGGAAAGCGCATCTGGTGCGTACTTTTCCTCTTCTGCCGCCGCTTCTGGTGGCGTTTCTGGTGGCGTTTCTTCTGCGGTTTCGGTGGGTTCTGTTTCACTCATAATGACTTCCTTGTCACGACGTGATGTTAGTCGCTAATTGACCGATCACTGGCATCCGCCCAGCGCTTCATTTGAAATGCATTGTTTTCTTCAAGAGTCCCGAAGCGACCTACTGCACAGACCGTATCGCCGACCATCAGTTTGGCCGCCTCCGGTTGTTCCAGCGGCAACAAATCACCGGCGGCCATCGAGACAATTCTGCGTAGCGACAAGCGCAGCTTGCCAACGAGAACCGTGGCACTCACGTCCGTACCTTCAAGGTGTGATCCAAGTGCAGCAGACCACTGCGGATCGCCAACAGGGTTACGCGCATTCGTCGCACCTTCCAAATCGTCAGCGATGCTGGCGACCTGGGTATGCGGCATCAGCACGTGCAGATAGCCGTTGTGTGTGCCGGTTTGCACAAGAAAGCGACAGACGACCACAGGATCTTTCGGCTCAATGCCAACGCCAAGCGTGGGATCATACTCGCGCTGCAGCACCTCCGGCTCAAGCGCGATGAGTTTCTCCCATGCGGCGGGTAACCCATCGAAAAATGCTTGAAGCGCAAGCTCACTCACGCGTAACTCACCCGCTGTAAACTGCTGTCTGATTTGCGCTGTCGCACTGTCGCGCACATCGCTTTCGTGACTGACAAAACCGAAAAATGCTTCGACCAATCCTGCCAATAGATCGTTGTCGACGATAATGATCGCGTGGCCTGGAAGCGGCGCCATTTTCAACAACGTGGTAATGACCGGCGCACGCGTCTTGGCCGTTGCCGTCGCGTACGTCGCCGTGAACACGTCCTCAGCCGTCATACTGATTGGGCACTTGAGCAGACCAGCCCACCGCTGCGACGTGCGTTTCGACCATTGTTGGCAGATCGCCTGAACCCGCGGATAGCTGCCATAGTTGATGTAGGCATCGGGGCGAATCTCGTACGCCCTGACAACACTCGCAGTGTCGCTGTTCTGACTTCCAATGACACCTGAACTCACGCCTTCTAGCAGCGCGTCCTTTTCATCATCAGACAGCAGCTCTTCGTCGCTCTGCGACACGTCGGCTTCCACTGCAGCATCATCGGCGCTCGCATCATCACTCATTACTGCACCACAAGATTGGTAAAGTAGACGGCTTCAACGCCTGCCTCACCCGTTTGCTCGGTCAAAATGCCGTTAATCTCTTCAAGCGCTTGACCTAACATTTTGGTCTTGCCTTCGCGGCCCGAGAGATCCTCAATCTTGACATCACCATAAAGCAGAATGAGGTTGTTTCGGATCACGGCGTTGTGTGTGTCAATCGCATCAACCACCGTCTGTTTGCGTGTCATCAACTCAAGCGACATTTGCAAAAATCTGGACCGCCCTCGGTTGTCCTGAAAGTTGATCAACAGTGGCGGATGTATACCCTTGTAGATAGCATCGGCCGCGGGCGCAGCTTCAGCAGGTGCGTCGGCGTCGGCAACCACTTCCGGCTCGCCACTGATCATTTTTTGGATCATTGGTCCGGCAAAGATACCACCACCTAACAGCGCAACGGCGGCGACAACAATAATGATCAGTTTGCCTTTGCCTTTCTTGGGTGCGTCTTCTTGTTCGTCTTCAGCCATGTCAACTCCTTGCGCGCAGCGGGTGCTGCGGTTTACGTTACAAAGGAGTTAGCAAAGAGCGTGCCAAATTCGCAAGACTATATTTTTCAATTACTTACAGGCTTGCCAGGGCTAGTCCATTCGCCAAGGCATGCCGTTCCGACATTTTTTTGGCACTTCGGGCAAGTGCAGAGGAGAACCGTCATTTATCAGACGAATGTATCGATGATGCCTTCATGGCGCATAGCCCTGCGCAGTGGCATCGCATCAATCGTCTCTTGGGTTTCGTCGTGCTGCGTTGACTGCAAATAGTCTAAGCCCTCAGTCGACTCGGAAGAGCGCTGTTGCTGTTGGGATCCATCCTGTACGTCGCTTTCGGCCAGCTGCAACCCCTGTTGCTCCAATAGCTCGCGTAGTCGTGGCAAACTGTTTTCGATTGCATCGCGCGTCAAGGGCGCTGCCGCGACGAACTGCACTCTGGCAAGCTGCTCATCTACCTCAATGCTTACGTCGACCGGTCCAAGGTGCTCCGGATTGATCTTGATTTGAGCATTGCCAAGTTTCGCGTGAATGACCCAACCGACTCGCTCGGCGAACTGCCGCGACCAATCGGGACTGTCAAAAGGTGTCTCCAGTGAGAACGACACTGGCCGTGCTGCAGCATCGACGCCAGCGCTGGTTGGCAAAACTTGTGGAAGCGTGCGCGCAAGTGTCGGTGTCTGAGCCGTATCGACAGATCCAATATCTACAAAACTAATCCGTTGCAGCGACTCACCTTCCAATGGCGTCACACGTCGGGCAGCTTGCACGACTGGCGCTGCTACCGGCACTGCGGCCTGGGTGGATGGCAATGGCAATGCGGTCGCACGATCGGTGGTTTGTGTCGTCTGGTTGCGTCGCTCCCAAAGCGCGCCGTCTGGGGTTGATGCACGATTGACGACCAACGTGGCAGGGTCTTCTGCGCGTTCGACGGTTACCTGACGCGTGAGCGTATCGATTGCCGTAGGCTGCGTCCGACGCGCCTCGGCAGACACGACCAATGGTTGAACGGGTTCGGTCGTTGGCGATTTCGGCGTAACCACTAACGGCGCCTGCGGCAGCGCTACGTTGAGTACATCACGTACCTCTGCTGCCGCATCAGCAATAGATAAGTCGCGAAGCACGGGTGCGGACACAGGCGTGGTATCGGCCAACGTATCGAGTGTGTCAGTCGCACCGCGGGAATCTGCCAATGAGAGCACAGCGGCTGAAGACGCTTGCGGCAGCGTTGCCGCAGTCTCGGGCAATGAGATACCTGGCAACACCTCGGTGATTTGCGCCAACAAATCTTCGCCAGCGTTCTCTAACGTCAGTTGGCTCGCGTTGCCATCGCCCGCTACCGGCAAGGCGTTGCCACCTACAACCGGCAACACGTTGCCGCCGGGGACAGCGCCGTTGCCTTGCTCAAGCAACAGAGCAGCGAACTCAAGCGCTGCGTCGAGCGCTTGCTGATCAATCCCGTCGATCGCATCTACCGGCAGCGAACCCCCCGCCAATACAGGGGTTAGCGAACTCTTCGGTGATGTTGATGCTGTGCCAAGACCAAGAATGGAAAGTGTGTTTTGTGTCATTGCGATTCATCCAGACGCCAGACTCAATGCTCAGGCGTAGTCATGTTTTAAATTGTCTGCAAGAGATATTGCACATGGCGTGCCAACTTGGTCATCGCCTAACCTATGCCGCCGAATGGCATTACCGGTCGTCGCTGTGCGGACATTTCATCATCACGTTTTTGCTGATTTGCAGCATCAACACTGTCTGCTGCCGTTGTCAGCTTTTGTGCGAGCTGCGACAAAGACTCTGCGCGGGCATGTTTTTGCTGCCAGTGCGCACGCACGGTCGCGCAGTGCTCCTCGTGTTGCTTGATGACATTACGCTGCGCGTGTATCGCGGCATCCAGTTTGGTCAGAAACTCGTTGTAGTCACTCCAGTGCTGACCTTGCCAGGTTCCCGGCAGCGCACTCGTGCTCGCATAGCCACTGCGGTACTGGACCAACTCCTGCAACGTCAGTCGCTGCGCGTGCAGTGTTTGCTCAGATGCTGCGAGTGCTGCTCCGGCTGCGTCAGCTTCTCTTGCGGCAAAGCGCTGCACCGGCGCCAGTCGCTTGACGCGGACGCGGCTCATGGCGCTTCCGTTTCAGGGGATTCGACGACGGTCGTCAACAGTTGCGCGAGTCGCTCGATGCTTTGCGATCGTGTCACGGCGTCATTGGCATCCTGACGCAGGAACGATTGAATCTCAGGCCACATCGCAATGGCGCGATCGACGTCGGGATTACTGCCGGGTTGGTATGCGCCAATCGAGATGAGGTCGTGATTCTGTTGATACACAGAATACAAACGTCGCAGTTCCAATACTTGTTCGCGATGTGCAGGTGTTGTGATTTGCAACATTGCACGGCTCACAGACGCCTCAATATCGATTGCCGGATAGTGTCCACCATCGGCCAACGATCGTGACAGCACAATGTGACCGTCGAGAATCGCTCGGGCGGCATCCACGATCGGGTCATTCTGGTCATCGCCCTCTGCCAATACGGTGTAAATGGCAGTAATCGAGCCGCCTCCGGAGGCGCCATTACCTGCTCTCTCCACGAGTTGCGGTAGCTTGGCAAACACAGACGGCGGATAGCCCTTAGTCGCCGGCGGCTCACCAATCGCCAACGCCATTTCGCGTTGCGCCTGTGCATAGCGCGTCAATGAATCCATCAGCAGCAACACGCGTTTGCCACGATCACGAAAATACTCGGCAATCGCTGTTGCGAGGGCCGCACCTTGTAAACGCATGAGCGGTGGATCATCGGCGGGGCTCGCAACGACAACGGCTCGCTCCATTCCAGAAGCGCCGAGTGTCAGATCGACGAACTCTTTGACCTCCCGCCCGCGCTCCCCGATAAGACCGACGACAATCACATCGGCATCGGTAAAACGCGTCATCATACCGAGCAACACACTTTTGCCGACACCGCTACCGGCAAACAAACCCATCCGTTGACCACGACCAATCGGGAGCAACGTGTTAATGGCACGCACGCCGACGTCGAGTGGCTCTTCAATGGGCTGTCGACGTAGCGGATTGATTGGCTCTGGATTCAGATCAACCCAACCGTCACCGCGAGGCTGCGAACCGTCATCCAAAGGCCGACCACCGCCATCGATAACGCGTCCGAGCAAATCCTCACCAACGGCAATACGTTTCATCCCACCGGTTGGAACGACACGGGCATTTGGAGAGATACCGTGGACACCGTCAGTCGGCATCAGGAACAGTCTCTCCCCCGAAAAACCGACGACTTCGGCGTCAACGCGTCTGCCATTGTCGCCAATGATCTGGCAATGTGAGCCGACCGCGGCGCTGCAACCCTCAGCTTCAAGCGTCAAACCAACCGTGCGACGCAATTGACCTGCGACGACCAGATTCGCTTGCGACACACTATGTTCGAGTCGCCATTGCATTCGTTGTGCAAGCGTGGACTGCAACGTAGCAACAACGTCGTTACTCACTGCGCTGATCACCAACGAGATCATTCACCATGCGTTCAATGCGTGTTTCTACGCGTGCGTCGATCTCGGAAGATGCACTATGGATATGGCAACCTCCGCGCGTCAACGCGGCATCAGCGACCAAGCTCCAGCGTTCTGAATCCGCGCCATCACCCGATGATATCAGCGCGGTCAACCGCTCAACGTCATCAGGATGGACGTGAACTTGAATGTCTCTGCTCGCCGCTGGAAGTCGCGCCACGGCGTCGCGCACTAGACCAATGATACTGTCGGGGTCCAACTCCAGCTGGCGACGAAACAGTCGCCCAACCAAGCGGGACACCATCTGTAACAACTGCGTTTCAAGCTCATCGCCCAGCGAGTCGAGCGGCCCGGCTATTGCTGCCAGACTGTTGCGTAACAAGGTAAGGCGCTGCGCCAATTCATCACTGCCATCGGCTAGGCCTTTAGCGAAACCCGCATCATGACCCTCACTCCATGCTTGCTTATAGGTCTCGTCATATATCTGCTGCTGCAGCGCTTCTAACTCGCCTGCCGTTGGTATTGATTCCGGCGGCGGGAAATGTGGCGCCTCCCAACGGGTGTCTTGCGAATCAGACGTACTCATCGTCGCCATCGCCAAGGTTCAGATCGCCGGCATCAGCGAGCTTACGTGCCACTTCCAAGATTTCTTTTTGTGCCTGCTCAACATCAGCGAGTTTCATCGGCCCGCGCGCTTCCATGTCTTCTTCCAAAAGCGCAGCAGCACGCTTAGACATATTGCCAAAGATTTTCTTCTGAACCGCAGGATCTGCGCCCTTGAGTGCAACCACTAGAAGATCGTTGGACACTTCGCGCAGCAGTACCTGAACGCCGCGATCATCAACATTCAACAAACTATCGAAAACAAACATCATCTCGGCAATGCGATTACCAAGTTCCTCGTTTTGCTTGTTGATACTCTCGAGTAACGCTTCACCGTCGGCATTGCTCAGTGCATTAACGATGCCGGCCGCAACACGATCGCCGCCGACCTTGGACGTACGCCCAATGTCGATACTGTTGCTCTTCGCCGCAATCAACGATTCGATCTCAGCCAATGCGCTCTGTTGCACATCATCCAAACGTGCAATTCTCATCACGACCTCGGCACGCAGACTCTCGTCGAACTGCTCAAGCACCTCACCGGCCTGCTCCGGTTCCAGATAGGACATGACAATCGCAACAATTTGTGGATGCTCGTCGCACAGTAACTGCGCGATAGCTTCGCCGCTCATCCACTTCAGTGTTTCAAAACCATTGGTCGTCGCATCGCCAAGAATGCGATCAATAAACGCATCTGCTTTTGCGGCACCGAAGGCGTTCGTCAGTACTTTACGGATGTAGTCCTCGATACCAACTCCGCCTCCTTGGCGTGCCACTGCGACGTCCACGACTCCGGCACCACCGAACTCGACGACGACGCGGGCAAACCTGTCGACAGCGTGTTGAGAACAGAATTGGAACAAAGCTCTGTTGCTTTGGTTTGGTTCGTGCGATGAATGGGTGCAGAGAATGGATTTTAAAGCGAGTGATAGCGTGACG
>JBCBZK010000042.1:0-26255 GCA_039815365.1 Pseudomonadota bacterium
ACTCCGATTATCTACTATGGGGTAAGGTAAAAGTAGGGCAAACCCTAGTGATGAGTTACACGGAGAGTACCAATGTTGTTGGCTTGCTAACTTGTCCGCACCAGTTTGGAAGACGCTCCACATGTTGGTGTACATCGCCTACGGCAGCGTCGTTATCCACGTGGCGTTCGGCGCGATGCAAGACCAAGGGTTGATGCCGCTTGCTGTTTTGCTCGTCGCAAGCGCTAGCGTGCTCAGTGCGCTGCATATCGTTGTCGCATGGCGCAAACGTGTGGCGCCGGCAATCGACAGCGACGGCTGGGCTACCGTCGACAACGCTTTGGCAATCGCTGACGGCGTCGCGCGCGTGGTCAACGTCGCCGGCGACAGAGCGGCCGTGTTTCGTTTTGGCGATGAACTCGTCGCCGTCTCCGCTGTCTGTCAACATCAGAACGGTCCGTTAGGCGAGGGCTGTATCATCGATGGTTTGATCACCTGCCCGTGGCACGGATACCAGTATGATCCGCGAAATGGTCGTTCGCCTGCTCCGTATACGGAAACAATCCCAACGTTTGATCTGCGGACACATGACGGCGTGGTTCAAATCAAGACGACACCGAACGCACCAGGCGCGGCGTCCCGAACACTGCGGCGCGACGATGTCGCGTCCACGACATGACAGGAACACGCGATGTCTGATCCGTCTGAATTTTATTTGGGGTATGCCGACAAGCCGCCTGCGCCGGTGCGCCAGTGGTTACAACGCTGCGTGCCGTTGGTGCTCGCCGTCGCCGGGTTCTCGCTCGGTGCATTTGCCAGCGCGCAACAGCCATTCTCGGATGCCACCTTTGCATTTGGTGACACGACAACGCTCACTGGCCGATATATCGCGGACCCCTACCCTGCACTGTTAATTTACAACACGCCTGCCGACGTATCCGGAACGGTCGAACCGTCTCGCGTACACCTGGTAGGACAGGGTAAATTCGGCGCTCAACTCAACATAGAACCGAATACGTTTGTCAGCGTGTCGGGTACATTGATCGCACGCGAGCAACAATCGGTTCTTGAAGTCATCGATGATTCCGTTGCAACTATCGCTGCACCGGACAATACCGCCACACCGACGCGTCATGCTTTGGGTGCTGTGTCCTTGCGTGGAGAAATCGTTGACAGCAAATGCCATCTTGGGGTCATGAAACCGGGCGAAGGCACAGCCCATCGTGCGTGCGCGATTCGCTGCATCAGTGGCGGTCTCCCGCCGATGCTAGTCACCCGCAATGACGACGGTCATGTTGACTACATTCTGATGAGCCAGCATGACGGCAGCGTTTTTGATCGCTCGCTACTAGCGTTTGTCGGCAAACCCGTTCAAGTAAGCGGCATGCTCGAGCGCCGCAATGGCGCTCTCTACCTCGATATTAACAACAACGGGATAAACCGCTTATGAGCGCTGTGCGACCGCAAACCGGTTATGCGCGTCCGTCCGGCGCGCTGCGAGAGGCTATTGACCAGACTGTCGGACACTACCGCGTCCGGTTGGCCGGCAACGACGACGAGCTCGACGCGGTGTTCGGACTGCGTTTCCGAGTGTTTAACCTCGAGCTGGATGAAGGCCTTGACGCATCATACAAGACGGCACGCGATGAGGATCAATTCGACCGTCAGTGTCACCACCTGATTGTCGAAGACACACGTGATCGCAGTATCGTTGGCACCTACCGCATGCAGGATGCATCAATGGCACAGTCCGGGCATGGTTTTTACTCGCAGGGCGAGTACGAACTTTCGCGGATTCAAACCACCGTACTGCCACATGCGATCGAACTCGGGCGCGCGTGCATTGATGAAGCTCACCGAAATACTCGCGTGCTGTTCCTGTTATGGCGAGGGTTAGCCGCCTATATGGTTGCCGGCGGACACCGCTATTTTTTCGGTTGCTGTTCACTGACGAGTCAACATGCCGGTGAAGGTATTGCGCTGCATCGCAAGCTGATCGATGACGACATGGTAGATCAGCGCTATCTGGTATCCACGCAACCCGACTATCGGTGTCTATGGCCGGACGACGCGCTACCCGACGCACCGCGCATTCCCAAACTGATGCGCTTGTATCTCAGCTATGGCGCAAGGATCATCAGCCCGCCTGCCATCGATCGCGAGTTTTCGACGATCGACTACCTCGCGTTGTTTGATCTCGAGTCACTCAGTGACGCGCATCGCAAGTTGTTTCTGGAACCGCGCCCGTAATGCATGCAACCGCCGACTTTAGACCAAGCCTGTGGCGACGTTGCGCCGCCGTCATGCGTTTGTGTTGCGTTTGCGTACTGACGCTGTTCGTCGCATTGAGTCTGTCGATCGGCAGACTCGCATTGGGGGCTGAAGCGAAGCGTCGCTGGCGCGTATTGCACTTCAACGTCTGGTCACGCGGTGTGTGCCGTTTGCTAGGCGGGCGCACGAACATCGTTGGTACGCCCCCGGCCGCGCCGTTTTTTCTGGTGAGCAATCATCTGAGTTATCTTGACATTCTCGTGCTCGCTCAGTACTTGCCTTGTCGGTTCGTTGCCAAGTCAGACGTTGCTCGATGGCCGGTCGTTGGTTACCTGACCCGGATTGCAGACACGCTCTACATTAATCGCACACGACGCGCCGATATCCCGCGCGCGAATGCGGCAATCCATAATGCGTTGCTGTCAGGCGACAGTGTTGCGCTCTTCCCGGAAGGCACCAGTTCCAACAGTGACTGGGCGCTGCCCATTAAGGCACCGCTGTTGCAAGTCGCTGCCGATAACGGCATTGATGTGCACACCGCGGCGATTCGCTACGACACGCATCCGTCAGACATCCCAGCGCAAGCATCGATCTGCTATTTCGGTGATGATGTTTTCGGGCAACACATCTGGCGCTTGTTTCATTTGCGCGGCTTTACCACCACACTGCGGTTTTGTGAACAACCTGTGTCTGGCAGCGACCGCAAAACGCTGGCGGCCAATGTCGAAGACAGCATTCATTCATTACAGGCACTGACGAACGAAAAGAGCGAATCGTTATCACCTGACACGTTCAACAATCGCTCTGCGAGTCATTCTTCATTGTGAACAGCGAACTTCCCTCTACCATGCAAGCCACTCTGTGCCACGACAACATCGATTGTCTGGAACGGATGGGCCGGCTCATTCAACGCCTGACCGACGCACAATACGTGGCATCGCAAACGCCTTGCGTGAACGGCATCGGCGCACATGTGCGCCACATTCTCGATCACTTTGATGCTTTCATGAGTGGCCTGGAAACCGGCAGCGTTGACTATGACGCACGCCAGCGCGACAAAGACACGGAGTGCCAGCGTACGGTGGCGCTCGCTCGCAACCAGACGATTAAAAAACGACTGCACAATCTTACCGCGCATGCTCTGCCGGAATCCCTGAGTGTTTGCATGGATTGCGGCTCAACGGCAAGTTCGCGCCTTGCAACAACGTCGAATGCGTTGCGTGAATTGCAGTTTCTTGTGAGTCACACCGTGCATCACGACGCGCTAATCGCAGCTGCCGTTGTCGCAATGGACGTCACACCGGAAGCGGGCTATGGCATTGCGCCGTCCACGCTTCGCCATCAACGCAAACGCGCCTGACACACGTCCGGCAACGCTCGTCATGCGCCGTTTTCTACTGCTCTGGCTGGTATTGGTCATCGCATCCAACGGTTGGCGATTACTGAACCCGCTACAGCCAGTCGCAGACGCCCAGCAAACCATCGTTCCGCTGCTTGCACGCGACGGTAACACGTTGACCGATCAGCACATCGGCGTTGCGATACGCGAATACGGTCAAACTGATGACAAGACTGCGCTACCGATCATTCTGCTGCACGGCACACCAATAGCATCAAAAGCGATGCGCGGTCTGGCGCAGCTGCTGGCACGTGATTTTCAGGTGATCAGCCCAGACTTACCAGGATTTGCAGGTTCGGCACAGGCACTGCCCGACTACTCAAGCATTACGCACGCGCGCTATGTAGCCGATCTTATGGATGCACTGTCGATCCCGCGCGCCCACATCGTTGCCTACAGCCAGGGTGGCGCTGCCGCTATCAGCTTCACAGAGTTTTACCCCGAGCGCACGGTGTCGCTCGCGTTGCTGTCGACCATCGGCGTACAAGAGCTTGAGTTGTTCGGCAGCTATCGATTCAACCATGCCGTGTATGCCGGACAGCTGGCAATATGGCGTGCCGCGCAATGGTTGCTGCCGCATTTCGGCACACTCGACGATGCCATTCTAGGTACGGGCTACACGCGAAATCTGACAGATACCGACCAACGCGTGTTGCGCGATTACTTGCAGCGTATCGAAGCACCCGCTTTGATTGTGCATGGCAAGAAAGACGGCTTAGTCCCGTACGCAGCGGCGCTGGAACACTACCGGCTACTGCCTCAAAGCACGTTGGTAACGCTCGACGCCGGCCATGAGCCGGCATACGCCTCGCCGGCAATGTTTATCGAACAACTCGCACAGTTTCTGCACCAGGCCGAAAGCCCGGAGGCGGTAACACGATCTATCGCACCAGCTGCACGCGTAAGCGCCGCGCAGGCGCCCTTTGATGCAGCCGCGCGCGATCCCGTCACAGGCTTTGCACTGATCGTTCTGGTGCTCGCAATCATCGTCGCAAGTTATGTCAGTGAAGATCTGACCTGCATCGCAACCGGGTTGTTAGTTGCGGAAGGTATCGTGAGCTTGCCGATGGGTGTCAGCGCATGTCTGGTTGGCTTGTTTACCGGTGACATCGCGTTGTTCCTTGCGGGTCGATGGTTAGGCCCGCCGACACTGCGTCGACTGACCAGTGAGTCCAAACTAGCTGCAGCAACACGTTGGCTGAGAAAGCGTGGCCCACTCGTCATTATTGCCAGTCGCTTCATGCCTGGCACGCGCCTTCCAACGTACATCGCAGCGGGTGCCTTGCGCATGCCGCTGCCACTCTTCGTGATTTATTTTGCGATTGCGACACTCATCTGGACACCGTTGCTGGTCGGCGTCGCTGCGGCCTATGGTGAGATTGCCGAACAGTGGTTTTCTCGCTATGCAGCGGTCGGTGTGTGGTTAGTCATCGCCGGCGCGCTATTGCTGTGGTTCATTTTGCAACTGGTGATGCACGCAATGAGCTGGGAGGGGCGCCGGTTGCTGCGAGGCCGCTGGGCTCGCCTTACTCGCTTTGAGTTCTGGCCGCGCTGGGCGTTCTATACACCGGTCGTCGTCGCCAATCTGTTTTTCGCAATACGTCATCGCTCGTTGACGTTGTTCACCATTGCCAACCCGGGGATACCGTTATCGGGTATCACCGGTGAGTCCAAAGCCGACATTCTGCAGACACTTGCGCCAAGCGGCTGCGTCGCACCGTTCTGCATATTGCGCGCTGGCGACGCTCAACAGGCAACTGATGCGCGACAGCACGTGTTAGACGCATTCGTGGAAGGCGCTGGCAACGATTATCCGCTCATACTCAAGCCCGAGCGTGGGGAACGCGGCAAGGACGTCGCAATCGTTGCTGACCGCGCAGCAGCTCAGGAGTACCTGAGCAAACATTGCGACACAATCATCGCCCAACGGCGTGTGTTCGGCAACGAGTTCGGTATTTTGTATATCCGCGAACCGAATGCAGCGACCGGCAACGTTGTTTCTGTCGCGCGAAAGAGCAACACCGTGGTCACGGGTAACGGGACACAATCACTAAAGGCGCTGATCCTTGCAGACTCCCGTGCTGTCTGCATGGCACCATATTTTTTCGATGCACACGCACAACGGTTAGACTGGATTCCGGCCAACGGTGAGCCAGTTGCACTCAACAGCATTGGCACGCACAGTCGCGGCAGTGTGTTTACCGATGCCCAGCATCTTCTGAGCAATGCGTTAGTCGCCGAAATCGAACGAATCAGTCGCCACTTCGAAGGTTTCCACATAGGACGCTACGACCTGTTCGTCGACGATGATGCCGCACTGACAGCAGGGCGAGACATCCAGATTGTTGAACTGAACGGCCTGACCTCTGAGCCGGCTCATATCTATAACCCCGGTATTTCGGTCTGGCACGCCTGGCGAGTCGTGATCAGTCAGTGGCGTCGCGCCTGGCGTATCGCCGCCATGTTGCGCGAACATGGCGTCAAACCACCCTCGGTGCGCGCTGTCATACGCGGACTACGGGACCCGAATAGCCTGACCACACACTGAACCGGGATTTTGCTAGTATCGGGGCATGCGAGGCCGAACCTTAACCTTAACCGCTTTACTTGCACCGCTGGTCTGCGTCTGCGCCAGTGCGGTTGCGGCGCCGCCTGCCGACGAAATTCAGCAGTTGCTCGATATCTACCAGCGCGAGACAGGCGTGCCTGTTGCAACACTCAGCGATGACAGCATGGGCAAGATGATTGCGGGCAAAACGGTGTACCGCAAGGTCACCATGACGCAATCGGATAACAGTCGCGACAGCACAACCATTCGGGTACTCGGCTATCGCGTGATCGCCAAACCAAGAGAATCACTTTGGCTTTCCGCACTCGCGTTCGATGCTGGTTTTTCGCGTCGGCTGACGGAGCATTTCGTCAGCATCGAATCGGAGGGGGGCGCGCAATGGTATCAGCACGTCAATATGCCGTGGCCATTGCGCGACCGACACTGGCTGATCGCAACTAGCAAGAACACGTCTTTGACGCGCCTGACGGAAGGTAAGATGTGGGAGCATCGATGGGCGCTACAGGAAAATGCAGACGCCGGCATCCGCGAGATGTTCGCCAAAGACACCGTCGGAGAACTACCGGCGGAAATGGCCGACAAAGCCATCTTGCTACCCAAAAACAACGGTGCATGGGTAATGGCAACAATGGGCGATGGCACAACATTGGTTGTAGTCCATGCAACGATGGATATGGGTGGCATTATTCCTGATAGCCTCGTCGCGCGGCAGACGCGCAAGCAATTGTTGCAAATGCTGAGCAAGATCGAAGCGGACAGTGACACGGCGTTCGATCGATATACGAGCGATTACCTTATCTACAGGGGTGACGGCAGCCTGATCCCGCCTCGCAAACTCAGCGGCCGCACAACACAGTGAGCGACGAAGCACTCGAAAAAGTGGTCCGCAACCTGCGGATCGGCAGCCATCGTCGACACATTTTTTTGTGCGTCGACCCTGAAACGCCGAAGTGTTGCGACGCTGAGGCGGGCCGTGCCTCCTGGCTGTTCCTAAAAAAACGTTTGCGTGAACTCAAGCTGGATATCAACGGCGATGTATTCCGCTCCAAAGCGGGTTGCCTGCGTGTCTGTCAGCAGGGACCTATCGCAGTCGTGTATCCGGAAGGTACGTGGTATCGAAACTGTACCCCGGAGGTGCTGGAACAGATCATCCAGGAGCACTTGATTGGCGGTAGTGTTGTCGACGCCTATTGTTTTGCAACAGGACCGCTGACACCACTACCTAAGACGGTTGACCTAACCGTTGAACGCCCCAAACCACTAGAGCGCTAAGTAGCCAAGCAAGCAACACTCGGCGCCGTGACACCGGCTCACCTGGTACGTTGCCCGCAGCGCTACCCTGCCCGACGGCGACCGGCGCGTTTAATGCTGAGCGTGTAGCAACAATAGCGTTCGCCGCCGTGACAGCGCGCCTCGCAGAGCGCGGATAGACGTAACGCCGTACCGTGTGTTGCTCAAATTGCACTTTCAACCAACCTGCTGTGCGTGGCCAGTACCAACCGCAAAGGAGCCCTGGTGTCAGCGTCGAGCCATGTAACGCCAGCGACACCTGATGACCGTTCGGCGCTTCGATATCAAGTGCCTGCTGCTCGTCCGTACCGGCCGCACACAACTGCAATCGTTGGCCCGCGATAGGCGCATCGTTAGGAACGAACACTGTGTTGCGCGGAGCGGGTCGCGCGACACGACGAACCAATTCAGACCAGAACCTCGAGTATCGAATCTCATCGCCACTGCTGTGAATTTTATAGCTGTCGCTGAGCAGCGATAACGCCGTGTTCGGTGCATCGTCAATGACACCCACAATAACAGTACCATCGCTAGCTTCGATGACGCTGCTTACGCGCTGCGAATCGAGCGCAACGTCCAGCCGTGTGTGCGTGATCGTCTCGCCTTGATTATCCGACGGCAATCGGTACTCCGACTTACCCTCACTGCGTTGCGTGATGACATCGGGAAACAACGCCTGTGCGGCTGCCAAATCTTCGGCGTCGTTTACGACGAGCAAGACGCCGTGCCCCGCCTGGCTATCGAACAATGCGCGTCGCTCTGTGTCGGGCATTTGTGATGCGGCGCGCGCGTCGACAACGACAAAATCGATGCTATCGAGAAGCGTTCCGTTCACTGACTCCAATGACACCGGATCCTGATTGATCGCACGCTCAAGAAAACGACCGTCACTCACTTGATTTCGAATAGCGACCGAAGCGCCGGAACGTCCGAGCCAACGCACTAGATAGCCGACGTCGAAAGATGGTGCACTTTGCAAAACAAGCGTTCGCGCCAACGCCGGGCGGCGTACATTGACGGCAACCGGCTCCTCAAACAAAACGGTGTCCTGCTGCGTATCGACAACCGCCAAACGCAATACATGTGCACCAATCGGCAGGCCTTGTATCTCAAGCGTCGCACGTAACCCCGTCGGCAGCGGCGTCGATGCCAGCACCGTGTCCGCGCTATCGAGCATTTGAACCTGCAGTGATTCGGACGCATCATCCAGCAATGCAACCGATGCGTCGACACGATACGGATGACCAACATCGATCGTCGTTGCAGCCTGAATTTCAATCAAACCTGACACGTTCTGTTCCGGTCCGCGTTGCACTGTGACAGCAGGGTCGAGACCGAACCAATCCGCAGCAGGCAAACCTGGCCCACCGACCACAATCGCATCCGGCTGGACGATTGACAGGATATCGTCGGGCGTATTGATGAGCGCAACGCGCCGGTCGGGCGTCGAGCGCGCACGCGTATTAACCGCGCCACGAAGCGCCTCGTTATCAAGCGCGTCCTGCATGACAAAAAGACTCGCATCACTGCTATCCACAAGGGACGCAGATGAGCCTGCGGACACAAGCAATACAGGTATGTCATTGACGGCCATAACCGGCGGAAACAACATCGCGAGCGTTGCGACCAGATAACAGGGCGTCCCGATGATCAGTAAGAGCCTGTATGCCACGTGACGCATCTGCCGCAACGCACGCGCGAGCGACCACACAGTGACGGCCAATAGCGTAACCGCTACGGTGAGCGACAGCGCAGATCCGTACAAGGACTGTATCCATCCAACCATATCGTTCACGCTGACCGTCACGGACCATCACCGTCGACACTGAAGACGTTCAGCGGGCCTTGCGTGCGTGATGGCAAACCGGCGACCGAAGGTGCATGTTGCCGCCAAAACCGCGTGAGCGTTTTTCTACACGGATCGCATGTCCCCTGAGCACGCCAGCTTTGCAGCGTTGCCTGCGCATCCAAAAACGCGACACGCGTCTCGTTGGAATTTTCATCGTCAAGCAACTGACGTTCCGAAGCGAGCCACTCAATGATCGGGTCGACGATGATGTCTGGAGTGATACTCGAACTCCTGAGCAGTTCGGCCATCGCCGCGGTCACGTCAGCATCGTGCAGCGGTGACGCATCATCGCCCTCGACATCGAGTTGTTTGCGCGTCTGCAACTCATCGAGCTCACCGGTCAATCGGCGCCCGAAATCAATCGGTCGCGGTTCAAAGCCAACGCGCTGCACGAACACTCTCGATCGGTTTTGCACCTTCTTGATCAGCGCTAACGCCTGATACTGGTATGGCAGCGACGGCGGTAACGTGTACTGTCGCAATTCGCCCTCAGACCACCACATGGCCGACAACACCTGACGCAGCAACTCTCGTGTTTCGCGATCGAAAATCGTCGCTTGCTCTTCCTGGTCGTGGAAATGCGCATACGGCTCAATGGCAGCAGCCGAGTTACCGAAGTCGGTAACACCCGTTCGTGCATTCGCAAAGAAATCCTCATCATGATCATGCCCATCGCCGGCATAGTGTCCGGCGGCACTCTGCAGCGCTGATGCGCCCGCCGATGGCTCACCGCTGTCTTCTTCACCCATAAAAGTGCCGTAGCGAAGCCGCAATGCGCGTTGATCGAGCGCAAGCGCTTGTGCCCTGGCAACGAATGCGGAACGCTCAACCTCATTCGCGTCGCGCTCTGCGATCAACGCTTCCGTATCAATGATGATCTGCCGCTGACTACGGAAATACTCGGGCAACACATCAACGATTTGGTTATCCAGCACAATATCCGCGGCGCTCTCTGGACGTGGCCACCGCACAATAAGCGTCGCCGACTCCGTGCGCAGCGCTTCTGGTAGTCGAATGTCCTCGGCGACGAAATTAATATATAACTCCGTACCCTGCGTCAGCCCGAGCGATTCGACATCCAACAGGTGTTGCAACGTAGTTGCACGTGCGGGTGCATCACCCTGCTGCCAGATCGACTGCGAGCGTTTCTCAAAACGCACTTGTTCGCCATCGCCCTCGCTGCGCATGACCTGCATGATGACGTCACGCACACCAAAATCGTCAGTGAGCTGTAACGTGACAGTGATTGGCGCAGGCGTCGTAGCGCCGACCGATTGCACGCGCGAATCGGGCGTCACGATCTCAACCGTCGGCGGTGTATCGAGCGTCAGCGCGATTCGGTGCACCTGCTGACCCGATACTGTGGGTACAACAGCATGGTTGTTGGTGAACTCATAGGTGGTCTCGCTCGCCTGCCACCACTCGCTCTGAAAACGACCATCGCGTCCGTAGAGCTTTCGCACACTGTCAGCACCAGCGCTCTGCCAGCGCAATGCTTCGAACCCTTCGCCGGTCACAGTCACACGAATCTTCGCACCATCGGGCACAGTGACGTCCGTTCCTGTGACTGAGTATGGGGCGATGCCCATATACGCCGGCGGCTGGACATCGTATTGAACATCCCACACCGCTGCGGCGGGTGGTGGCGCATCGCTTGTCGTAGCGAGAGTGGGTCGCAGCAACCACTGCGCCACTATCGGTGCATTAGCAATCGCAGCTGTGAGCAACAGGCCGAACGCGAATGCCGGTAACCAGGTCCGACGTGATGCGAGACGCTGGGACACCTCGTCATGAATCTTCATTAACGCTGCACTCGTCCGCGATTTTTGCAGCGAAGCAACAGCCGTCATCGTTGTCGACCGTTCGAGCAACAAGCCGGTGCTGTCCTGCAACGTGCTGAACTCGCGATCGAGCCACATGGCCAATCGCGATCGAGTCACACGCACCCGGCGACGCGCGACATCGACGAGCAGCGTCGTCAGCAACCACGCAACGACCGCCCAAATCACCGCTGTGCGTGCACCACGAGGCAACAGCCACACAAACGTCAGTGCTGCAATTGGCATGCAGAAGCAGCCATAGCGCAGCAGCTGGGCCCGCCGTAGCAACCGGGCTTGTTGCTTGAGTAACGCAGAGCCGGTCATCTGACGCTCCGTTGCGCAGCAGACAACAAACGCTCTGCAACAAACAAGCCTGCAAGCGCGAACATCCACCATGAAAGCCGGTTAGGGTCAGTGACGCTGCTCAAGCGCTGCTGTATCTCGGGCACGCGCACAAATGGTGACCCAGTGACCACGGCCTCGCGCGCCGGTAGCGCGGCGGGCAACGCGCTGAGTTGCTGCCATAGCCGGGTTGCGCGAGCGCCCGTTGTGTCCATTTCCAGCAACGCCGTTAGCGATGCCATAGACAACGACAGTGTTACCGATTGTCGCTCACGCAGCGGTGCCGTGGCGTCATCCCCTACCAAGATCAACCATGCTTCAGGTGCGACTGATAACGTCTCATGGCTTTGGAACTGTACGTTGCTCACCACATCGGCTGCGCGCCATAACGCGGCGATAAACTCTAACTCTGCGCGCAGCGCGGGCGCGTCAACGGCGATAACAACAGGCGGTCGTACCGCCGTTTCCGAATGTGCTTCAGATTCGGACGTGGCCGCAGTCGGTACCCAGGTAACCTCTCTGGTCATTGCGAACCCACGACGCGGCCAGTCGCGCGCCGGTAGCGCACCAACTACTGTTAAAGGCGCTGAAGTCGGCAACTGTGCGTCCAACTTACGCAGACTCGCCGCCGAAAATTCGGAAACGGGCGCCCTATCGATGCGCGTGAGCGCCCGATCCAACCACACGACGGTGTTATCGCTCTCCGCCAGTGATTGCCAGCGAGTGGTCGGCGTACCGGGAACGATCGCATGTGTCACGATCGGGCCAGTGCGAATCGGCAGAGCCCCAAACACGCTAAGCGCCGTAGCGAAAACGGCGAGTACAAATGCACAGCGCAACAGCAGCAATGGTATTTGCGTTATACGTTGCAACACCAATCGTGGTGCTGCCTCGTCGGTATACAGGTCCGGATTCGCAACAATCAACTGCTTGCGCGCACCTCGATACAATAAATGTATGAGCAGCGTCGCGGTGACGCCGGCGAGCAACAATGCGATCGCAAAGCCTGTGGTCACGGCGCGACCAACAACCGTGCGTCCGCCGAGCGCTTTTCGGACAACGCCGCCGCAAGAATATCGTTTGTCGGTTGCTCGGTTTGCGCGCGAACATAACGCGCACCTAAGCCAACCTGCTCCCGTCGGACCGCGTCCAGCCACCGTCGCAGTCTCCCGGGAAACTGCTGTGCTACGCGTTTCGAATCAACCAGTCGTTTGACGCCGGACTCAGGTTCCACAATCTGCAATGATCCGCGCGCATCAAACCGCGTCTCTGCGGCAACTAACAATTGCACACTGATCAACGCATGCGCCTGACTCATCAGGTCACGCCAACTGCCACGTTGACTGTCATGAATTGCAGCAAAATCAGACAACGCAATCACCAGACTGCGCGGCGGAATTGCCTGCATCAATTGATGCTGTGTCGCCCGCGTCGGCCATCCCTCATCAGGTGCCAGCGAGTCGAGCCAATGGCATAGCCGCTCCATTTGCCGCAGACCAGTGCCTCGTTGCAGTACCGCTGACGGCGCAGGACCAAACGCAACGGCCATACACGGGTGCTGGCGATGCACGGCCAACCAGCCTAGCGCGGCTGCGATGCGTTTCGCCATCTCGATACGTGGCCTGCCGTTGCTGTCTTGGATTAGCATCGACGCCGTTGTGTCGATGAGAAGGCACACGGTCAATCGGCTCTCTTGCTGCGCTTCGCGCACATACATCCGATCAGAGCGCGCGTACAGTCGCCAGTCGACTAACCGCAAGTCATCTCCGCTTTGGTACGGGCGATACTGGTGAAATTCCAAACCATCCCCTCGCTGGCGGCTGATGTGCGACGCACGCAGACGGTCGTCAACAAGATGATGTGGCGCCAGCGAATAACGGTTCACGAACTCGCGCGTGCTGGCATCCGGCATCAGCGAATGCAAGGTCGCGGTCATCAGCTGGAATGCTTGGCTTCAGGTGCCAGAGGATCCTCCGGGCCCGGTGACGCGTCGATCAACGCGGCGACGACATCGGCGACGGCAACATGCTCCGCCTCAGCCTGAAAGTTCAGCAATACTCGATGTCTAAGCACCGGCACGAGCATGGCATTGAGGTCTTCCAGGGTCACCGCGAGTCGATTGCGCAGCAATGCGCGTGCTTTTGCTGCACGGACGAGCGCCTGTCCGGCGCGCGGTCCGGCGCCCCAACGCACCCACTGCGTGACAGCGTCGATAGTCGTTTTCTGTCCGGGTCGCGTTGCACGAATCATTGTCGCGGCATAGGCCAATAGCGGATCGCTAATGGCCACGTCACGCGCAATCGCTTGAGCTGCAACGATATCGGCAACATCAAGAATCGGCGCGACCGACGCTTGCGCGCTACCGGTTGTGCGACGCAGAATGTCCACCTCTTCGTCGGCGTCGGGATACACCATCTCGATCATCAACAAGAAACGATCCAGCTGGGCTTCAGGCAGTGGATAGGTGCCTGCCTGTTCCAGCGGGTTTTGCGTCGCCATGACGAAAAACGGTTCGGGCAACTGATGCGACTTACCAGCAAACGTCACCCGATGCTCTGCCATCGCTTCAAGCAACGCCGACTGCGTTTTCGGTGGCGTGCGGTTGATCTCGTCGGCAAGCAACAGACTGGTGAATACAGGGCCGCGTTGAAACTCAAACCGGCGGTGACCGTCACCATCTTCGGTAAGCAACTCGGCACCGATGATGTCCCCAGGCATCAGGTCCGGCGTGAACTGAATACGACCAAAAGGCAGCGCGACCACTTCCGCGAGTGTTTTGAGGAGCAGCGTTTTACCGAGGCCGGGAACACCCTGCAACAGACAATGCCCGCCTGCCAACAGGGCCACGAGGATTTCCTCGACGACACCGGACTGACCCACAATGACCTTGCCGATTTCGTTGCGTACGTCTGACAGACTCGCGACAATTCTTCGCACGTCAGCCTCGCCAAGCTTGGTTTCTGTCACAGTGACCTCTTTCGGTTTTAGTAGTTGAGCGCGTACATCACGATGTTAACCGCAAACCGCGTATTGTCGACGGCAAGCCAGCGCTTGTTGCGGTAGTCGTAGTCCCACTCACAGCCGTAGTCTTTATTGCTGTAGAGCACAGCAGTACGACCGTCGATATCAATACCGCGCAAATAATCATGGACGAGATCGTCGCCCCAGCCGTTCAACTCAAAACTCGTCGTTGGCGGCGTGTCGAAATCGAAGAAACTGCGGTACAGCGGATGGGTATCAGGTAGCTTGGCCAGACAGTCTTCGCCAAACAACGCCTGCATTTGGCGAGTAAAGCTCACGGCGAACAATGCGTCAATGTCGTGATTGCAATCGTCAACGAACACAAAGCCGCCATTTTCGACATAGCGCTTGAAGTGGCGTGCCTCGGTCTCTGTGAACTGCACCAGTTTGTGACCGCTCAGATAGCAAAAAGGTGAATCCAGCATGGCTTCATCTGACAGGGGGATGACGCGTTCTACAGGGTCGACATTCAGCGTTGTGTATTCAACCAGCGAGTTGAGCACATTATTCGGCATGCGCTGGTCGACATTCCAGTTGCCGGATTCGTACATCAGTCGCGTGAAGAAAAAATCCCAACCGACGGCAGACGCCGACAAAGGACAGGCGGCGACCGAAGCCGCCGCCTGCAGGAATCGTCGCCGATTCAGAGCGCGATCAGACCGCGTCGGAGAGACTCGAGAACGTAAACTCATTGACTCGCATGCATGGCATGACAACAGGCAAACCGAACAGGTTGATACGCTTTGATTGTCCAAGCTCATCGAGATTGTTCAACATGATGACGGGGCTTTCATTGAACCTAAAGTTCTTGACCGGATACTTGATCTCGCCATCTTCGATATAGAACGTCCCATCCCGCGTTAGCCCGGTATAGAGCTGCGTCTGCGGGTCCAACCCGCGGATGTACCACAGGCGCGACACCAAAATGCCTCGTTCGGTGTTCTTGATGAGCTCGGCCTGTGACTTGTCGCCACCGACCATAATCAAGTTACTCGGCTGTGGCACAGAAGCGACGTCTTCCTGCGCCGCCCAGTAGCGCGAGTAGAACATGTTCTCTACAACGCCATTTTTGATGATGTCCAACTTGTTCAGCGGTTGCCCCGCGCCATCCCAGGTCGCCGTCGGCACACGCGTGTCCAACGGATCTGAATAAGCCGAGATACGTTCATCGAACACTTGCTCGCCCATGCGCGTGCCGCCACCTTTCTTGGAGAGGAAGCTGCGCCCTTCTGCTGCTTGTCGCGCATCAAAACCGAAGAACATGCGACCAATCAACTGGCCTGCAGCATCGGGCTCAAGGATGACCGTGTACTTGCCTGGCTCTAACGCTTTGGCCTCGCGAGATGCTAACGCTTTCTGAAGCGCAACTTCAGAAGTGGCAGCGGTATCAATGCGACGCACATCGTTGTCATCTGCCGTCGCCCAACCAGAACCGGTGCCATCGTCGGTACGAACCGTCACAGTGAAATTGACGTTGGTTTCAGTGTGATAGGCAAACAACCCTTCGCTGTTCATCATCGCTGAAAAGCTGGCTGTGTCTGTCAGAAATCCGGCCGCCGTCGCATCGGACTTTTTCGCCGGCCCAATACTGGCAGCGGCAGCATCTGCCCGGTAGGCCGGTTCGATCACTGCAGTATCATCAACAAATGCATTGCTGCTCGCATACTTTTGCGGTCCAAGCACAGGCATGAACTCAGGGGACTCAGGCGCAAGGCGTGCAGTCTCCTCGGCACGTTTGACGACTTTGTTTAACGAATCATCATCAAACTCGTTAATCGTAGCAACGCCGACTTGCTTACCGAAATTACACTGCACAACAAGATCAACGTCTTGGGTGATGCCTGCCGTAGATACGCTGTTGCGTGCGTAGCGGATATTGCCTGAGCGCGAGCCATCGAGATTTGCCTCACAGCTGTCCGCCTCGGACATTGAGATTACCTTCTTGAGGATCGTACGAGCCTCGTCGCGATTGAGAATAGTCATAGTTATGCTCTCTTACGAATTCTTGAAAAACGGACTAGCCGAGTTTGCGTGCAGTGTTGATCACGTTAACGTTGTCAAAACGTGTCGTTGAACAACCATGCGATACTGCGCTGACCTGCGAAGGCTGGCCTTTACCGTCGAAGAACGAACCGCCAAGACGGTAGTCGCGCTCGTCACAAATCGCCGAGCATGAATTCCAGAATTCTTGCGTATTCGACTGATAGGCGACGTCTTCAATTTGCTCGGTAATCTCCCCATCCTTGATTTCGTAAAACAGCTGGCCGCCAAACTGGAAGTTATAGCGTTGCTGGTCAATCGAGTAAGAACCGCGCCCGACGATATAAATGCCGTCTTCTACGTCAGCGATCATGTCGTCGACAGACATCTTTTCTGTACCGGGTTCTAACGACACGTTAGGCATACGTTGGAACTGAACCGTACTCCAGCTATCGGCATAGCAGCAGCCGTGCGACTCTTTCTCGTCGATGATGTGTGCCTGGTCACGTATCGCCTGATAGTTCACCAATACGCCATCGCGCACCAGATCCCATTTCTTGCTCTTGACGCCTTCATCGTCAAAACCAACAGCACCTAGTGAATGCGGCTGAACTTTGTCAGCGAACAGGTTCACAAGCTTCGAGCCATACTCGAACTCCCCGGTCTTCCATTTGTCGAGCGTCGCAAAACTGGTTCCCGCGTAGTTCGCCTCATAACCCAGCACACGATCAAGTTCGAGCGGGTGACCCACGCTCTCATGAATTGTCAGCATCAAATGGGTCGGATCGAGCACCACACTGTATTGGCCAGGATCGACGGAGCGCGCTGTGAGCTTCGCTTTGGCTTGCTGGGCTGCAAGCGTCGCATCCTCAACCATATCGTAGCTGTAGCGGTAGCGTGTCGTGACTCCTGGTATTTTCTCACTGTCATCGGCGCTGAAGTACTCCCAACCCATTCCCATCGGATCCGACAGACCATTGCGCGTCCGGAATTTGCCAGTGTCTTTGTCCACAGCCGTGACGCTCATCGGTGCCCATACACGATGCACGTCTTGATCAATGTAAGAGCCATCGGTCGATGCAAAGTACTTTTGCTCGTTGACCAGGTAGAACGTTGAGTTCACAAAGCTCGCACCGTTGTCGAGCGCTGCTTTGTTCACTTCCATCAGCATGTCGACTTTATCTGCGATCGGAATTTCCATCGCGTTCTGCTTAATCGGTGTTTTCCAGCTCACCTCACCAACGCCTTTTACAGGCGCGAGTCTGACGGGTTCGGTCTGATAGACGGCGTTCGCTTTCGCGATAGCGACGGCATCGCGCGCTGCTGCAGCGACAGCTTCGGGTGTCAACGTGCTAGTGGCAGCGAAACCCCAGGTATCTTTAGCGAGTACGCGAACACCAACACCGACAGACTCAGTATTCACAATATTCTGGACTTTGAGTTCGCGCGTCACGACAAACTGATTCAGATAACGCCCGACACGCACGTCGGCGTAAGATGCACCGGCTGCCTTAGCGGCTTTCAACGCAGCTTCCGCGAGCAGCTGCTGTCGCGATCCATCAGCCTGTGATAACAACTCTTCGGCCGCAATAACTCTGCCTGATACCGGCAATGCGATCGTACCCGCACCCACACCAGCGACCTTCAGAAACTTTCGTCTGTCCATTAAATTACCCCTGAATATGCGCCGCACGAAACACCCTCGGCGACACTTTGAAGATAGCCAAGATAAAGGATGCAATGACGATTGACCAGTTTCCAATGCAACAGCGTAGCTCTGAAGCGTACGGCCAAAAACTGTGAGCGCTTAATCTAACTCGCTGATTCTGAAAGATTACACGCTGTTACCAGCCAATCGCACATCAGCTAACACCATAACCCGCACGACGGCACGGCGGTGTTCGTGATGAGGCAGGCGCTGAGTATCGGACGGCCGTGCGCAATGCGCGTCGCAGTAATGTTGCAGATGCAATGCAGAAGACCACAGGGCATCATTCACTCACTAAGCTTCGAGCAACACTATGCCCCGCCAGACAACCATTCATATCCGCAACCAGTATTTAAAGTTCTCCGCGGCTCATTTCACGATTTTTTCGGCCACCGAGCGCGAGCGTTTGCATGGCCATAATTTCGCTGTGAGTGCAGACATCACCACCGAGGTCGGTGACGATGGACTGTGCTTTGATTACAACGTAATGAAGAAAAGGCTCAAGACGCTGTGCGACAGCATTGATGAATATGTGCTGATGCCGGGCAACTCGCCGTACCTTGACGTGTCGATCGGCGATCAGCACGTCGACGTGCGCTTCGCGGACGAGCACATGACGTTTCTCAAATCCGATACGATCGTGATGCCGTTAGCCAACATTACTGCGGAAGAGTTGTCTTACTGGCTACTGGAGCAACTGTTGTTGGACGACACCGCGGAACAATATGCCATTAGCGCGATAGATGTCACGGTAAGCTCAGGTTACGGCCAAGCGGCCAGCACGCACTGGCAATCTGATGGGGGTTTCAAATGAGCAAACTAGCGATTATTACTGGCGCAAGCACCGGCATCGGCGCTGCGACGGCCGCCCGCCTGCAACGAGCGGGCTTTAGCGTTATCAGCATCGCACGGCGTGACTGTGAGGTTGAACATGTTGTCAGTATTAATGCCGACCTGACGCAACCGTTGCAGAACGACGCCCAAAAACAACTGATCGATGCCTGCGTTAACAGCGAACAGGTTGCACTGGTGCATTGCGCTGGCTGGCTTACCAGCGACACAGCGCAGACAGTGGCAGCAGACGCTCTGCAACATGCGTTACAAGTTAACGTACAGGCACCTGCGATGCTCAACGGATTGCTGCTGCCGCATTTGCCGGCCGGCTCCGGCATCATTTTCGTCAGCTCGACGCTTGGCAGCAAAGCCGTGCCAGGCGCCCTGAGTTACGTCACCAGCAAACACGCGGTGGATGGATTAATGCGCGCGACCTGTCAGGACCTAGCCGGTAGCGGCGTGCATACCGCATGCGTTTCTCCCGGATTCACTGACACGCAAATGCTGCGTAACCATGTCGGCCACGATCAGCAAATTCTCGATAGCATCGCCAGCGGCGTGACGTTTAACCGTCTCATTGATCCGGACGAAATTGCAGCGACCATTGCGTTCTGTATCGCTAACCCGGTCATCAACGGTTCAGTCATCCATGCGAATCTGGGTCAGATCGAACGCTGAGCCTTGTACGTCAGGCACACGTTAGCGTGGATCTAACACCACAATGTCGACCGTGTTCGCGATCGCACTATCGACAATAATCAACTCAACAACCTCGCCCGCCGCGAGTGCTAGATCGAGCGGTCCGGCAAGCACAGTCTTGGTGTCCTGCTCGGTTATATATACTTGGTAATTGATCGGCGTTAACGTCAGCTGATCAATGGCCGTGGATCCGGGAAGACGTGCCAGCGGGTTCTCAGTCTCAAGCTCTTCGCCTTCTTCCAGAAGATACAAATCAATGAAGTCCTGAGTCTGTACCGCGTTAAACACACCGAAACGCACCGCATCGAACACTGGCCTGCGCAACAACGCGATTGGAATGATCGCTAGCGTCTCATCGGCCTGATCACCGCTCAATACGGCAAAACTACTGGTCGCATCAGCGAACGTGGCCGCCTGCTCGAGAAGCGTCACGCCGGCGTCTCCCGTCGGCGTCACCTGCAAAGCAACCTCAGCACCGTCATCGGCAGCAGCGACGTCACTTAAGTCACTAAGCTCGCCGAACGCAAGGTTGGTAATCAGAGGATTCGCAGCATCTGCATCAACGAGCACATCAACGTTAGCCGTGGTTTGCGATGCATGGAAAATTTGTAGTCGGGTAGGCGCGGCATCGTCGGCAATACTGCCGGCAGTCGAACCCCCGGCAATTTGTAACGTGTAGTCCGTAGTACCGTCACCGGCGTTGTCGAAAAAGTTGACTAAAAAACGATCGCCTGATGGAAAGCCGAAAGGCTCGCTTCGGTAAATCTCTGTGGCCGCATCGCCGCGCGCTGTGACCACAACCTGATAGGTGTCTGCCGCAAGGCTGGCGATATCGTCGTTAAACGCGGTTGCCGCGAGCGAGGCTAGTGGCTGCGTCGCTGCAGGATCAAAATCAGTCGCACCAACGTAAAAATCGATGCCGCCGGGCACGCTGGAAAGATTGGCGAACCACAACTCCACATCGGTCGCGTTCGCATCCAACGTCGACTCGGGCTGTGACACTATCGTGATTTGTGGCGATGCCGGCGAACCGGTGACGAAAAACGTGTAGTCCGTATCGACCTCAACCGTGAGGTTGGTTGTCGCAACACGCGCGAGCTCACCCGTCGAACCGTCAATGACCTCAAAATTGAAGTCGTAATTCAAATCGTCAAATTCACTGAATGACGACGTCCCCTGAAACTCCAGGGCAACAAGAGACGCGCCTTCGATGAGAAACTGCACGGTACCGTACTCCGCGATAGCGTGGACCGCCCGTAAATTACCCTGACCATTGGGCTCACCAGGTGTGTCTGTACAACCCACCAGCACAGCAAACACGGCGGCTAATGCGAGTTTGGCCAGACGCCACGGCGAAGTTTTGAGACGGACTATATTCATTGTTTTTGCATAACCTATGGATGACGACACTGGTGCTATCGTTTTTGGGCACGCGCAACGTGCTTAAGTTCACTGAAATTGAGGCAAATCTGCCGCGATGCGACGCCAACCCCGCGCGGGAGTGTATCACCCTGCTCGCACGTTGCACCTATGTGATGCCAGCTAACGGCCTCTGGTAGGTCTCTTTTGCTGCCGAGCTACGGTACAATAGCCGGATGCCAAAAAATCGCTCTGACAACACTGAAGCGGCTGATGTCGTTGACGTGGCTGATGTCGCCGTCAGTATCGACCCTCGGGATCTGCGCACGGCGCTTAGTCAATTTGCCACGGGCGTGTGTATTGTTGCAGCCAATGGCGTCGCGCAACACCCGGCACCTTTCGCGATTACGGTGAACTCATTCGCCTCTGTTTCTTTGGCACCACCGTTGGTCCTCTGGTCAGTGCAAAAGTCATCAACGACGTATCCCTATTGGCTTGAGACGGACACGTTTGGCATTAGCGTACTGAATGCTGGGCAAGCGGCTTTGTGCGAGCGTTACGCCATTCGCGACAACCACACGATGCCAACAGATGAGACCTACGCGTTATCTGCCGCAGGCAACCCGCTCATCACCGATGCCATAGCTACGTTTGATTGCAGCGTTGATGCACTACATGATGCCGGCGATCATACGATCATCGTTGCGCGTGTTGACGCGCTGGTGCACGACGTCACTCAGGAGCCATTGATATATTTTCGCGGGGATGTGCGTGCGTCGTCGTGATCTACTGCGAATGCTTGCCTGCGGCAGTCTGGCAGTCGCAACTGGCTGTAACGCACGTCGGTCCACCAACAGCCCGGAAGATCTGCTCGCACTAGACGCTATTGCCCAATCAGACCTCGTTGCTGCGGGCGTCGTTTCCAAAGTGGAGTTGGTTGAACATGCCATCACCCGGCTACGCTCCGTCAACGCAAAAATAAACGCGGTAACCTACAGCGACTTCGAGGGCGCGCTTGCGCGTGCGGCGAGGGCCGAGGGCATGCTGAACGGCGTGCCTTATCTGATCAAAGATCTGAACGCCTATCGCGACATGCCGTTGACGTATGGCTCGCGCCTGTTCGCTAACAATATCGCGACGTCGCAAAGCCCGTACACGGATCGTCTGGACGCGGCCGGGCTGGTTGTGCTCGGAAAGACCAACACACCGGAGTTTGGCCTGCTGCCCTCCACCGAGCCCGCACTGCACGGCGCGACGCGCAATCCCTGGAATCTCAATCACACGCCAGGGGGTTCTAGCGGTGGTGCAGCAGCAGCGGTCGCAGCGCGCGTCGTTCCGGCAGCGCAAGCCAGCGACGGCGGTGGCTCTATTCGAATTCCCGCGGCTCAATGCGGTTTGTTCGGTCTCAAGCCCACTCGCGGGCGTTTCGCCGATCAAGGCTATCGCGATCAACCGTGGCCAATTTCGATCAAGCATGCAGTCACGTTAAGCGTTCGTGACAGTGCACTGATATTGGCGTTAAGCGAACGCACCGACAACTCCAGCCTATTGCCTGTCGGCTTTATCCAACCCGAGGACACACGCAAAATGCGCATCGCGTTAAGCCTGCCTGCGTTAGCCGGCGCGCCGGATGAAGACGTCGCGCAAGCCGTCCTGCAATGCGCGCAGACACTCGAAGATCTTGGTCACGACATTGTCGCGGTAGAACAAACCCCGCTGCAGGACGCCGCGTTCAACGAGCATTTCCTGACGCTATGGGCGAGCGCGGCATTTCGTATCGCGGAGCAAGTCGCACAGCGGACCGGCATGCCTGCCAGTGACAGTGGCTTGCTGGAACCGGCAACGGTGAGCCTTGCACAGTTATTCGCACGCCTACCAGCGAACAGTCTGGAAATCGCGCTGGCAGGCTTGTCTCAATACCAGGATACGGTCACCGGATTTCTTGCAGGCTTTGACGCCTGGCTAACGCCGGTGACTGCCAGTGCTGCGCCGCCGATTGGTTTTTTCTCACCGGATGTCGATTTCAATACCCTCAGTGAGCGCGTCTCGCGATTCACCGGATATACACCGATACATAACGCGGCCGGGACGCCTGCTATGTCGGTGCCGGCCGGATTCTCCGCGCACGGATTACCCATTGGCGTTCAGTTAGCCGCTTCAGCGGGCAGCGAGGCGGCGTTGCTTGCACTGGCTTACCAATTGGAGGCAGCGAGCCCGTGGATTCAACACCTACCTCCAGTGCATGGCACAACACAATGAAAGATGTAAGTAACACGGGCGATAACAATGTCACGGAACTCTTGGCGCCACGCCGCGAGATCGGTTTTTCCTGGCGTATGGGGCGTTATCAGTTGCGTTATGACGACACCACGCTGCACGTTGACTGGCATGTGGGCGGTCGCTGCCGACGTACCCGCCACGATCTGCTATTGCTGAACCCTCTATTTATCGAGGACGACACGCTGCCGGATACGATGTGGAGCGCTGCGAAAACGGCGGCTCTCGCCGTTATTGCAACCATCGTGATCGCGTTTTCGACACTGCAAGAACACATGCCGCTACTTATCCCGGCTTTGTTGCTGATCCTGATCTGGTATATTGTTATAATAATAGTTCATTTCAGGGAGCGTGGTATGCGCACGCTGATTTGCGACAGTAATGGCGATGTCGTTATCGACATTCCGCACGCACTAGTAGAGTCAAGCGAACGCCTGGGTTTTGAAGCCGGGTTGAAACAACAAATCGATACACTCGACGCCCGTTGGCGCGAAGGCGATCTGTAGAGCGGATCGCAATAACAAGGATTACACCATGACGAATAGCGCTGGCCGGCGATTCCGGCAGGCCTTGGCCGAAGAACACCCACTGCAAATCGTTGGCACGATCAACGCATACACAGCGATGATGGCCGAACAAAGCGGCTTTCGCTGCGTGTATCTCTCCGGCGCGGGCGTGGCCAACGCCTCCTACGGCCTGCCCGACCTTGGTATGACATCGCTTGAGAACGTACTGGAAGACGCCCGACGCATTACCGGTGCCACCCAAGTGCCATTGTTAGTCGATATCGACACTGGCTGGGGTGGCGCATTTAATATCGCCAGAACGGTGCTGGAAATGACGCGTGCTGGCGTTGCGGCGGTCCATCTGGAAGACCAGATTGGACAGAAGCGCTGCGGCCACCGACCCAACAAAGAATTGGTTAGCCAAAGCGAAATGGTGGATCGCATCAAGGCGGCCGTCGATGCCAAAACGGATCCGGATTTTGTCGTTATGGCGCGCACCGACGCGTTGGCTGTCGAAGGCATGGATGCGATGCTCGATCGCATCGCAGCGTATGAGGAAGCAGGCGCTGATGCGATCTTCGCAGAAGCAATGACCGAGATTGAAATGTACCGGCAAGTGACGACGCGAGTCAGCATCCCGGTGCTAGCAAACCTGACCGAGTTTGGCATGACACCGATGTACACCACGGGCGAGCTTGAAAGCGTCAATATCGCTATGGCCTTGTATCCGCTATCAGCATTCCGCGCCATGAATGCAGCAGCGCTTTCTGTCTACCGTGAGATACGCGAGAAAGGCACTCAGACGGGTGTCATCGATACGATGCAGACTCGCATGGAGCTGTATGACTTTTTGAATTATCACGATTTCGAAAACAAGTTGGACGCGCTATTCGGTGCCGCCAACGACGACTGATTGACAATCACTTAACGCATCAGGAAAGACCAATGGTTGACAAAAAAATCGGCGGCGCAGGTTTGCGTGGCCAGAGCGCGGGCGAAACCAGACTTTGTACAGTTGGCGTATCGGGCAGCGGACTAACGTACTGCGGTTATGACATTGCCGAGCTCGCCGAACACTCTACATTTGAAGAAGTCGCATTGTTGCTGTTCAACGGAGCGCTACCGACGCAGGACGAGCTTACCGCTTACAAGCAACGCCTTGCCGGATTGCGCGAGCTGCCACTTGCGCTGCGCGAAGTGCTCGAACGCATTCCGGCGGATGCACATCCGATGGACGTGATGCGAACGGGTTGCTCAATGCTTGGCAATCTCGAAACGGAAAGCGACTTCAGCCAGCAACGCGATGTCACCGACCGCCTGCTCGCAACACTACCGGGCATCATCACTTACTGGTATCGATACAGCCACGACGGCGTTCGCATCGACACCGCTAGCGAAGCCGACAATATCGCCGGACAGTTTCTGGAAATGCTGCATGGCAAACCAGCCGATCCATTGCACGCCCGTGTGATGGATGTGTCATTGATTCTCTATGCGGAACACGAATTCAACGCCTCAACATTCACAGCGCGTGTGTGTGCATCGACGTTGTCCGACATGCACTCATGCATCACCGGTGCGATTGGCTCGCTGCGCGGTCCTTTGCATGGCGGTGCCAATGAAGCGGCAATGGATCTGATCGATAGTTTTGACAGCGTTGATGCGGCGATCGCCGGCATCAAAGAGCGCCTGGAACGCAAAGACAAGATCATGGGTTTCGGTCACGCGGTCTATCGCACCAGCGACCCCCGCAACGCGCTCATTAAACGCTGGTCGCGTGAGCTCTCACAGCAATCCGGCGACGACCGCCTGTTTGCGATTTCCGAGGCGATCGAGACGATGATGTGGGACGAGAAAAAACTGTTCCCGAATGCAGATTTCTTCCATGCGTCGACCTACCGCTTCATGGGAATTGCGACCAAACTCTTCACGCCGATCTTTGTGATGTCGCGGCTCACCGGTTGGGCCGCACACGTGATGGAACAGCGCGAGAACAATCGAATCATCAGACCTAACGCAGACTATGTCGGCGCTGCGGCACGCAGTTACGTACCGATCGAATCGCGCTAGCCTGCCAACCACTTAAATGACACAACGGAATTCTTTCTTATGAGCAACCGCGTCGAAACCAACGTCCGCCCCGACCCAGACAAAGAGCTGGTCAGTATCGCCAACTACGTACATAACCACACCATCAATAGTGATCTCGCTTACACAACGGCGCGCCACTGCCTGATGGACACGCTGGGTTGTGGCTTTCTCGCCTTGTCGTTTCCCGAATGCGCCAAGCACATGGGGCCGCTCGTTCCGGGCACCGTTGTCCCGAACGGTGCACGCGTGCCGGGTACACAA
>JBCBZK010000179.1:0-5759 GCA_039815365.1 Pseudomonadota bacterium
ACACGAACGAGCCGATGCCCCGCTGATCAATGCCGGTGCGATCGCCACGAGCGACAGACTTCTGGCGAACAGCGATGCTGACACGACAATCGAGCGCATCGTAGATTTCATGCGAACGTTGGCGGACGATACTTCGGTTTGCTTTGACCCGGTGGTCGCTGCGTCGGAAGCGACTGCGGGCTCCCGCAATCGCAGCCTCGCGCACTTCCTCTCCGCATTCGGCAATCTAACGCACCCGGTCGAAACCGTGCTCAAAGTTTACTTTCACCAATGTGCGCTTTCGATGTCCTGTGAACAGCTTGCGAGAGCAGGGCTGTTTCTCGCCAACAAAGGCGTCGACCCGGGAACAGGAAACCGTGTGTTGTCGGTCGAGCGGTGTCGCAGAATCAACTCAGTGATGATGCTGTGCGGTCACTACGATAACTCCGGTGAATTCGCGTTTCGCGTTGGCTTGCCGGGAAAGAGCGGCGTTGGTGGTGGCATCCTCGCCATCGCGCCTGGGCGTGGCGCCGCAGCAGCGTGGTCTCCGGCTTTGAATCGCTTCGGCACCTCGTTCGCCGGCAGTTGCGCTTTGGAGCATTTTACCGACGCAGCGAATTGGTCGGTGTTTAATAACGCTTAGCGACGGAGGCCGATCTAACGCGTCAAAGGCACGGCCGTTTTTTGACGCAGGTTGTAGTTTGTTCGTGACTCATGGAATATCGGGCTCAACACTCGCTTACAATCAATGGGGTTTGTCTATGCGACTGCATCGCCGACGGTTCCTTCGATCGACCGGAACCGCCTTCGCAGGTCTTGCGCTGAGCGCGTGCGCTAATCGACCAAGCGCGGACATGTCCGCCGCACTACCTTTCGATGTTGCATCGCCCAATGCCGGTAACGCTGTTCTGGGGCAGCTGCGGCCTGATCCGGATGGCTTGCTGGATTTACCGGAGGGTTTTTCCTACCGCATCGTGTCCAAACTTGGACAGACAATGAACGATGGTTTTTTGGTTCCGGACCGTGCAGACGGTATGGGGTGCGTCGATCTCGGCGGCGGCGAGATTGCGCTCGTTCGCAATCACGAGCTGCAACCGCAACATGACGGCGGACGCGCATTCGGACAGTCTTACGACACAATTGCAAAGAGCTTGGTGCCACTGCCGGGTGGCACGACTAACCTTGTCCTGGATGCACAAACGCTTGGACTGAAACGCCAACACAGAACGCTTCTCGGCACCATTAGAAACTGCTCGGGCGGGACCACACCGTGGGGTAGTTGGCTCACCTGCGAAGAAGCAGTTGTTAGTGCTGATGGTCGGATCAACAAGGATCATGGTTTTGTTTTCGAAGTGCCCGCGAACGCAACCGGCTTGGTAGACCCAATCCCCCTGACAGCTATGGGTCGCTTTAATCATGAAGCCGCGTGCGTCGATCCGACATCCGGCGTTGTGTATCTCACAGAGGATCGCAACGATTCGCTGTTCTATCGCTTTGTGCCAAACGAACCCAGACAACTCATCAAAGGCGGTACGCTGCAAGCGCTTTCACTCGACGGTATGCCCGATACACGCAACTGGGCGTCGCAACGGCTGATGGCAGTCGGGCAGAGCATCGCAGGACGGTGGATCACGCTAGACGACGTGTTGTCACCGAACGATGATTTGCGCATTCGCGGCGCAGCAGCCGGCGCGACGGTGTTCGCGCGCGGCGAGGGCGCGTTCATGGGCGATGATGAAGTTTACTTTACGGCAACGTCCGGGGGACTCAAAAAGGAAGGGCAGATTTTTCGTCTACGCCCGAGCCGCCGACCGAATGGTGCGGACACACTCGACTTGTTTTTCGAGAGCGGTGATGCAGATCAATACAGCTTCGGAGATAACGTTTGCGTCGCCCCATACGGACACTTGGTCGTGTGCGAAGACCAATACACAAAGGTGGTCAACAACTTCCTTCGTGGCATCACACCAGATGGCGCGAGCTACCCGTTGGCGCGATTGAATAGGCAAACAGAGTTAGCCGGCGCCTGTTTCGCGCCGGACGGGCGCACGATGTTCGTGAACGCGTACAGCCCAACCATAACGTTCGCCATTCAAGGGCCTTGGCCCACCGGCAACGGCTACGCGTCATGAACAATCGACGTTCTTTTCTCAGGACCAGTATCGGCGGTAGCGCGGCACTTTCGCTCGCCCCATTGTTCGCAACACTGCAAGGTTGTAGCCGAACACCAAAAGTCCGCGAAGGACTCAATTTGGTCGCGGACAAGGAAGGCCTCTGTGACCTGCCCGCAGGGTTTTCGTATCGCGTGATTTCGCCCTACGGCGACACGATGTCGGACGGTCATACCGTCCCGGGGTACCAGGACGGTATGGGCTGTTTTTCGGCACCTGACGGCGGAATGATTCTGGTCAGAAACCACGAAATTTCTTTGTACTTTCCCACCAATCCCAAATCGCCTGTACCCGAATTGGCCTATGACCCTGACTCCAGTGGTGGCACAACGACCATCTGGCTGGATGCCGAACTGAATATTCAAAAGCACTACCTGAGCTTGACCGGAACGATTCGTAATTGCAGCGGTGGAAAAACACCGTGGGATACGTGGATCACGTGCGAAGAGGCCGCGGGCGGTCCGTGGGAAATGGGCCGGCGCCACGGCTATGCATTTGAAGTGGATCCGACGTCGCCACTTAGAAAAGCGATGCCTCTGACAGCGATGGGTCGATTCAACCGTGAAGCCGTTGCGGTGCATGAGCGCACGGGCGTCGTATACCAGACAGAAGACAATCCAACGGGTTGCCTTTACCGGTTTATCCCGCAGCAAGCAGGCAAGCTTGCGGCAGGCGGGCGCCTTCAGGCATTAGCGCTCATCGATAGTCCGGCGCACGACACGACGAAGACACCGCTTGAGATAGGAAGCAAGCATGCCTGTCACTGGGTTGATGTCGACGAGCCGGATCCTGAAGAGAACAACCTGCGCATTCAGGCGCGCGAGAATGGTGCTGCTGTGTTCGTCCGGGGCGAGGGTATTGTTGCGAACGGTGATGCTATTTATTTCGCATGTACAGATGGCGGCGAGCAAGGGTTAGGACAGATTTTCTGTTTCCATCCCAATGAGGATGGCGGTGAACTCGAGCTGGTCTATGAATCGAGCGATGCCTCTGTCATTGGCAACCCGGACAATTTGGCGGTGGCACCCTGGGGAGATCTGGTTGTTTGTGAGGACAGCGATCTTGATGTTCAGTGCTTGGCTGGCGTAACGGCGTCAGGTGACGTCTACCACATCGCCGCGAACACCAGATCCGAATGGTCTGGCGCTTGTTTCTCTCCGGATGGCACCGTGCTGTTTGCCAACATTCAGGACAACCCTGGCATGACGGTTGCGATTTCGGGCCCGTGGGATACGCTGCGGCAGACGTAATGATTTCTGTGTTGTGGTACTAAAAATGACGATGCGCCTTATCTTTCTTGCCTGCGTGCTGGTCACTCAATCCGCGATTGCTCAAGATGAGTGGTCTGCGTTGACCGGTGCCTACCTTGGCCAGCAGCCCCCGGGCAAAATACCGAAAGTGTTTGCCGCTGGACTGATCTCGCTTGACGGCGAGCGTGAGCTGAACTCAGTGTTTTCGCCTGACGGTCGTATCTTCATGTTTTCACGAACGATCGATGGCACATTCAAAATGTTTTACAGCTATCGGCAGGAAGACGGTACCTGGCAGGAGCCGCGTATCGCTGCGCCGTCGAAAACCTACCCGAACCACCACGACGTAGATATGGCATTTTCTCCGAAGGGTGACTGGGTCTACTTCATTTCCGATCGACCACTGCCAGGGTATTCGCTGGAGCGGTACAACATATGGCGCAGCCGTGTCACTCGCTTGGGCCTGCTGACACCAGAGCCCCTTGGAGCGCATATCAATGGCGCCGACCATGAGCTCTATCCGACGCTGGTTGCCGATGGCAGTTTGTATTTTTCCGCTACACGGGACGACAGTGTAGGCGGGCGCGATAGCTATCGTTCGCAATATATCGATGGTGAATTTGCCAATCCGGTCAATCTTGGCGACGGCGTTAATAGTACGGCAGACGAGGGTGATATCTACGTCGATCCAGATGAGACGTATCTGATTCATGTGTCAGCTGAACGTTCGGACAGTCTCGGTCGCGGTGATCTATACGTGAGCTTTCGACAGGCAGACGGCAGTTGGGGGCAAGATATTCACATGGGCGATGTGGTCAATTCGGTCGACATCGATTACTGCCCGTTTGTGACTCCTGACGGTAAGTATTTTTTCTTCACGCGTGGAGACGACATCATGTGGATGGACGCGGCGGTGATTGAAACCTTTCGGAACTAACGTCGCCACGCAACAGTTGCGCGGTTGCAGATCGTCACGACTCGGCTATCCATCGCGGTGCAGTAACGCCAGTGCGAATGACTTTTTTCACCACTGTGGCTCAGACCGGACGAAACTGGTTTAGAATCTGATACAACGCACAGGTCGGATTCGATTATGGACTTAAGACAGCTTCGCTATTTTCTGGCGGTCGCCACGACCGGCAGCTTTACGAAAGCGGCTGAGCAAATACCGCTTGCGCAGTCTGCGCTTAGCCGACACATGCGCTTGCTGGAAGAAGAACTAGGCACGACACTGTTGATCCGCACTGGCCGCGGCGTCGAGCTTACCGAGCAGGGCAAGTTTCTGGTTGAGCGCTCTCGTACTTTGCTAGAGCAAAGTGAGGACACGAAACGCAATTTGCAATCGTGGAATGATAACCCGGCCGGCCTGGTCAGGCTGGGAATGACGCCATCGTGCATAACGACGATGGCATCCCCCGTCCTGCAACGCTTGCGGGAGAAGTATGAAAACGTCAGCTTGCAGGTGAGCGAAGGGCTTAGCGCGAGCCTCAGCGAATGGTTCGGCGATGGTCGCCTTGATATGGCGATCGTCTTCACAGAGCCAAAAGGCGTTGCCGGACAGTGTGAACGGATTGCACGAGAACAGCTGTGTTTGATCGTTCCGGCAGGTTCGTCTTGCCCAAATCCCGCAACAATTCAGGATATGGCCCAGATGCCAATCATTGCACCGTTTCTCAAAAAGGGCATTCGCAATCGAATGACAGATGCCTACAAAGAGCACGGGCTAGAGTTTACCCCTGCATTCGAAATTGATGCATTGACGGCAATGAAGGACTTGGTGCGTAACGGCGCAGGTGCGGCGATTTTGGCTAAGTCATCGGTAACGCGAGAGTTCGAGAACGGCGAGGTCGAGGTACGGAGCATCGACGCCAAGAACATGTTCTTTCACGTATACCTGCTCATGTCCAAGTCGGCGCTGCATTCGCGCGCAGCGCAAGGTGTGGCGGAGATCATCCGCCAAACCAGCCACGAGATTTTTAACGCGGACTGACCTGCAGGGTGTACGGTCGGCCGGCGGAATTCTTGCGCTCCGGTTTTTTCAGTTTTCGGTTGCTAATTCTTCGATCAGCGTATCGAACCGTTCTCGTGTGTCTTTGGAGGCAACCTCAGCTGCTTCTTGCGTCATCACGCTGAACAAATTCTCCAGAAATGTCTGACGTCGTAGTTCGCGTGCTTCAAGCACAGCATGATCGGGTTCATACGCATCGATACTCTTCGCGTTGATCGGTAGATCACTATCGGACAACCGCTCGAGAGTATCTAACCGGTCGCGCATCGTGCAGTGCTCCTGCGCTAACACCATGACCATGTGCATCAGCAGATCGACACCCAGCCGCCTGATTCCCCTGCAACCTCGCAA
>JBCBZK010000204.1:0-3500 GCA_039815365.1 Pseudomonadota bacterium
GAGGTTTGATCGAGCCTTGCTGATTGAAGACGCAAGACTATCCGACTAGGCCGCAGAGCGATTGCCGATCAGGCTATTGATCAGGGCACGCAGCGCCGCAGGTTTGATCGGCTTGCGAAGCATCCGGTGTCCCGCCGAGCGAACGGCAGCGGCGACCTCGTCAGAATGATCGGCGGTCAGAATCACCGCGGGCACAGCATAGTCCAGCGCTGCCCGAATCGCGTCGATCACCTCAAGCCCGGTCATACCATCGTCGAGTTGATAGTCGACCAACAGTATTGCAGGCCAACGTTGCGCCGAGTTTCTGACATCGAGCGCCGCCGCGACCGCATCGTCGAGATCGGTCGCAACCGCCGGCAAGGCGCCCCAGGAACTCAACAGGCGCTGCATCGCATCGAGTATGTCCGGCTCGTTGTCGACGCAGATCACGTGTTCGCCAATGATTGTCGATGGTGGCTGGTCGGCTTTTTTCGCCACCGACGACACAGGCTTTGCCAGCGCTGACGGTACGACAAGCTCGAATGTACTTCCCTTTCCAGGGACTGACCGCATGCCAATCGGGTGATCGAGCAGCATTGCGATGCGACGAACGATCGCAAGACCCAATCCGAGTCCGCGCTTGGTGCTGGCATCACTACCAGGCAGGCGCCGAAACTCCTCGAACACCGCTTCGTGGTGTTCCTCGGGAATGCCAGCGCCCGTATCGGTGACGCAAAGTGCGATCTTGCCATTCCGCCTACGGCAACCGATCACCACCCCACCCTCATCTGTATATCGGCGAGCGTTCGAGATGAAGTTCTGCAAGATCCGTCGTACCAGAGCGCGATCGCTTCGCACCCAGGACTTCGTCGCCGCGAAGCGAAGCACGAGCCCCTTATCTTCAAATTGCGGCGCGAACTGCGTCTCGAGTTCCCGAAACAACTCGCTGACTTGAAACGCCTCTAGTTTCGGCGTCGGCGCAGCGGTATCGAGTTTCGCTATATCCAGCAACGCCGTGAGTAGTGACTCCACTGAGGACAGGCCGCTCGCCACACGTTCGACCAGCACTTGCTGTTCGTCCGCCATCGTGTGCCTACTGTCTTGCAACAGCGCCGCGAAAAGCTTGGTTGCATTCAACGGCTGCAGCAGATCATGCGCGGCCGCTGCCAAGAAATGCGTTTTTGAACGGTTGGCACGAACTGCCTGCTCGCGGGCGGTATCGACCTGTGCCATGGCTTCGTGCAACTCCACCGTGCGCGCTTCCACTCGCCGCTCCAGTTCGTCGCGCGATTCCAGCAATACGCGCTCGGCGTCCTTAAATGCGGTCACATCAGAGTAGGTCGTCACGTAGCCGCCACCGGTCATTGGCTGACCGCGAATCTGGATCACTTTGCCATCAAAGAAGCGGCTCTCGTACGTGTAGGGCTTGCCGCCACGCAACAGTGCTAACCGCTTGTTAACGGCTTGCTCGACGGGCTCGTCGCCAAACCTGCCTAGCTTCGCGTTGTGACGGATCAGAGATGCAATAGGCTGACCCACATGGACCAACGCTTCGCTGTAGTTCATCAACTCGAGATACCGACGGTTCCAACCGATCAGTCGTTGCGAGGCGTCGACCACACTGACGCCTTGCGACATGTTCTCCAGCGTGGCCTCCAGTAACGTACGGTTGAATCGAATCGCCTCACCGGTCTCATCCAGCAACATCAAGACGTCACTGATATCGCTACCGCTGTTACGCAATGCGGTACTGACGACAACGCGTGCGGAAGCAGCACCGATTGCACCGGACAACAGCTTCTCTGTGAATCGAAGCGCCCGCATATCCGCAGGACGCTCGCCGTGGTCGGCAACATCCTGGCGCGATGCGAGTTCTGCGAACGACCGCCTTGCGTGCTCACTACCGACAAATCGTGCTGCCAACGCTTCGAGATCGCTCACCAAAAGCGCCGGTGAGGTCGCGGCGGTATCCTCTAGAAGCGGGTTGGGCAGTCCAACAAAAGTCTTAGCCTGACTTCTCTCGATGAGTGAAGGGCGCTTCGCAATGGATAGTCCGACAAACACGAGGATGTTGATACCCAACGACCAGACCACCCCGTGGGTCAGGGGATGCCAACCCAGGTCGAAGAGCAACGACTCCGGTCTCAGCGCGGTCCACCCGAACAGGCCCGCGTCCAACCACGTTGCCGACCCGACTCCGGAGCGCACGATCGCCGGGAGCAGCAGCGTGTAGCACCACAGCGTAAAGCCAGCGGCGAGGCCACCCAAAGCAGCCAGTCGATGTCCACCCGACCAATACGCGCCGAGCACCATCAGCGGTGCGAACTGCGCGGCAGCCGCGAATGCGAGCAAGCCAAACGACGCGAGGGCCGCCGTCTCGCCAGCCAGTCGAAAATAAGCCAATCCAAGAAACGCAATCGCGACGATCGCTACACGCCGCGCGTTTAGGATCAGTCTCGGATAGTCCGTCGTTCCAATGCCCGCATCAGGTCGGAACCGCACGACAAGCGGCAGGACAATCTCGTTGGAAATCATCGTGGATAACGCCACGCAGGCAACGATCACCATACCGGTCGCTGCCGAGAAACCGCCAACAAATGCGAACGTAGTCAACGCGGGACTATCGAGTTGCATCGGAATGGCGAGCACGTAGCCGTCCGGGGAAACCGGTGACGCGGAAAACAGGCCCGCTCCCGCCAGGGTGATTGGAATCACCAAAATACTGAATAACAGAAGGTAGAGCGGAAACGTCCAACGGGCTAAAGACGTCCGAGCGTCGCTTCTTGCTTCAACAACCGCCGTGTGGAATTGGCGCGGCAAACAGAAGATCGCCGCAGCAGCCAAAAGCGTCTGCGTCAGGAATGTCTCCGGCAGTTGATCCATAGCAAACGTCCCGGAGGCTGCTGCAGCATCCGTCACGCCACCTTCGCTCTTTAGCATCCACCACGCAACCGCACCGATCATCAAAAACGCAATCAACTTGACGATCGATTCGAACGCAATTGCCAGCATCATGCCGTCATGATGTTCAGTGACATCCACTTTTCGTGCACCGAACATGATGGCGAACAAGGCGAGTCCGGCAGTGATCAATGTCGCCGGATCAATTACGGAAACCAGCGCCGGTGTTTTTACAACGACGGTCTCAAAACTGGTGATGATCGCCTTGAGTTGCAAAGCGATATAGGGCACAGAGCCTACCGTCGCAATCAGCGTGACCAACACACCTAGTGCGCGGGATCTGCCATATCGCGCGCTGATGAAATCGGCAATAGTCGTCAGCCGTTGCCGTCGACTGATCGCTATGATGCGCTCGAACATCGGCCACGCGAGTAACACAACCAACAAAGGGCCGAGGTAGATTGGCAGATATAGCCAGCCAGTACTGGCTGCGCTGCCAACCGCACCGTAAAACGTCCACGACGTACAATAGACGGCCAGCGTCAGGCTGTAGATGATGCCGCGTAGCCGCGCAGAGCGGTTACGTAGCAGGTTACGATCTCCCCAGCGCGCTATCGCGA
>JBCBZK010000039.1:0-26854 GCA_039815365.1 Pseudomonadota bacterium
ACCACGTGAGTCCCTTTGGAGATGCGATACCCTGACGTACCGCATCGAGTTGCGCAGGCTCAAGCGAGAGTTGATCCAGAATGCCCCAGATGTCTTCATTCATCAGGCGATTCTCAGATCGGTCCAACAGCTTGGTCATGGCTTCATTTGCAAACAGGCTATTGCCCGTTGCATCGAAGAGCATGAATGCTTCGTTCGTTTCACGGACCACCCGCGCAAGCTGATGGACTTGCTCGGTTTTGTCCTGCAAAGAATCGGTCATCGAGTTCAATGCATGTGCCAGACCCGCGATTTCACCAATGCCCGATTCGTCTGCATGGGCAAAACGTCCTTCGCCAATCTCCCCGGCGACCGTTTGCAGTTCCGCAAGCTGGCGTACGACAGGCCGTGCGCTGAGCCACAAAAAACCCATTGAGCCCAATAGGAGCGTAATCGAGACAACCGCATAGCCTGTCCAGAAGTTGCGAATTAATCGTTGATAGGCACTGCCGTCGATATCGATATAGATATCGCCCCAGTGAAAGGTTGTGATGAGCACTTGAGAAGCGTAGGTGAATGCGCTCGATGAGCGATCCTCCGATCGATATAACAACGTTCGGTCTTGGACGATTGGCAAGTCCGCAAACTCTTCTTCTGTTGCCAAAGACCAATGCTCCGCATCGATTCGGACGACGCGACCATCGTTCGATTTGAGGATTACCTGAAGGATTTGGTCAGTGTTTTTCAGAACGCGTTGTACGTATTGAATCACAAATGTGAAATCCTCGTCGTACAGCGCCTCTCGGGTCGAGCCGAGTGTTGTGCTGACGAAGACTTCGCCTTGCGAGCCAATGATTTCGGATGCGCGTTGCTGATACAGCGGCAGCAATACAATTGGTACGACCACAATCACAGCGACGATCAGCACGACCTGTCGCCAGTAAAAATGTGCTGCAATCCCGTGCCACATTTCAATGATTCCTAGCGGAAAAATTCAAGCGTTGACGCGATGTCTTGGGGGCGAATCAGCGTGATTCCATCCGCTCCGTATAGCTGCAGCATGTACTGCGACTGTGAATACTCAGTAATGTTCTCAACAACGGTAGCGAACAACTCTCGATAGCCCGGACGCGCTTTCGGACTAATGACCATGAGATTGAGTATGACTGGCGGCGAGACGTAAAGCGCACTCAGTGAGCTTGCCATTTGAGGGTTGAGTTCGATGGCGATATTCAACTCATTCCGGGTTACAACTGCTGCATCGACTTTTCCGAAGACTAAATCGATGAGTGCAGTCTGACTAGAGTCTGGCCGCACAACGCGTGCAAAGTAGGTATCGATATTCTGTTGTGTTTGTTCCTGGATATGGATGTTCGCAATACGCTCGCCGAGCTGATGCCAGTTTGGCACTGCAAGGATCTTGTTTCGCAGAGCTCCAAGCCCGTCTTCTTCATTAGAAATCGATGTCACCAGGACATACTCTTGCGTTGGAGCGCCGTTGTAGAGCAACCCGTACATTGGCTGCCCCTCATCGAAGGCGGAGAGCTTCGGACAATCCCCAATGCTGCAGAACATGCCGTCTATTTCGCCCGTTGCGAAAAGAGCGCTGACTTCCTCGAACGTGTCGTAGATGGTGAAATCTGCATGCGCCTCCATTTGCTCGAGAATCTGATTCAACACCAGAGCGAAGGATATTTCTATATCCAGGCGTTCCGCATCAAACAAAGCGGCGTCGTAGCCGCCAAGACGAAACACGGTCTGGTCCTGCTTGTGCTCCGCAGTCGCGATCCGCAGTGGCGCAATACTCACAAGACATCCAAGTAGTAGCGTCACGATGTGTGACGGTGAACGGAACATCTACGGTGTTCCTAACAGTGATTGCATACCTGACAAAGCCAGCAAGTAATCACGCTTCGCGTTTAAATGATCGACCTCGGCTAATGCAAGATAGACCGTTGTCTCAATTTGCTCCTGAATGGCTTCCTGATCCTGACCCGCACTGCGACGAGTGAGGCTCTCAAGTTGACGCGCAAGCGTGACGGCGCGTTGTGTTGCGTCCAGTTGCGACTGCTGGCGCGCGATCGCGGCGCGCAATGCTTCATATTGCGCTTGTAGTGCGTCAATGGCATAAGCACGCTGCTCCTCACGACCGCGACGCTCGCTGAGCGCTCGCGACACTCGCGCGCGTGCACTACCACCATCAAAAATCGGTACGCGTATTTCAATACCGATTCTCCAGCTTTCCTGGTTGGAGCTGTTGTCCAGACCCGCGCCAAGGTTGTTGTCGAATGTTTGGAAGCCAGCGCTAAGTCGAACCACCGGCAGTCTGGCGCCACGCGCCTCATCGGCTTGCGCTCCCGCAATATCTGCGGCAAGTCGTAGCTGCTCTAGTTGAGGATGTTGTGTGATCAGACCGTTGGCTTCGGCTGACGCATACGTCGACAGTAACTGCGTAGGATCTTGCAGTTTTGGCGGAATCTCTTGACCTGTACGTTGCGCGAGCATGCGCGTTGCCATGTCGAACCCGGCTCGCACCTGTGCTTCGATCCCGATCAGTTTTTCTTCTGCGAGTGCGGCTCGCAGCGCATCTTTGCGCGTCAAGCTGGTTGAGCCGCCTTCTAACAATGCGTCTGTCAAACTGCGTAGCGCCGTCATCAGACCCTTTGTTTTTTCGGCAACGGTGATGACATTTTCGGCATGCCAGCGCTGAATGTAGAGTTGTTCTACCTCTGCGCGCACGGTGCGCCGTGTTTGTGCCTGTGCGGCGCGTGCGAGTGCGACGCCGGAACGTGCCTGTGACATACCGGCGGCGCGCCTACCACCGACGTAGAGCAATTGGTTGACACTGATTTCGCCGATCGCCGTATCGCGGCCGAATAACTCAAGTTCCGATTCCGGTACGCCAATCACGCCGATCGGCGGACCCAGTGGAATCGCAATGGCGGGCTGAATGAATGTGTAAGCCTCATCCTGACGCCGGACCGCGGCATCCAATGTGACGGTGGGCAGGTAAGCACTACGTGCTTGCGTTACCGACGCTTCTCCAGACGCAATCATTGATTCACCGGCGGCCAGTCGCTGATCGCTCGCAAGCGCGGCGGAGACCGCTTCATCGATGGGCATCGCGAATACCGGCAAGGCGCCGGCGACGCCGAGGACCGTGATCCATGCGCTTCGTAAGCGGTTGATTTTCATTAACTAGTCCTGGTGCTTTTTTATCCGTATATAGTTGTCGACCGAGAAAGCGTGTGCTTTAGGTGAGGCTTACGTGACTGCGCGAGTATTCGCACACCAAATACAGGCTTTGGCATGGCATCATTGAGTACCGCTGAACGGGTACGTTTGATCACTGCGGAAGGGATAACAATAATGCGGAACGACTTACGGGCGATTGTGCTGGTCGGATTGACTGTGCTCCTGGCAGGGTGCGGTAGTGATGACGATGCGTCGGCACCGACCACGAGCAATGACACGCGCGCCTCTGGTTCCAAGCAATCCGGCACGCTCTATTTTGAACGCAATGACCCGGGTGACTACTACAAGGTGATGCGCATGGACATGCGCAGCGGTCGCTTTGAAGTTGCTGCCGATGGATTTGATGCATCGGTTGGAAATCGTTCCATGGCGTTTTTACAACTGTGTAGCCCGCTATCCGTGCGTCTGGCAGTCAATGATGAAGATGGTTTTTCGAGTCCGGTATCGGAATGTTTCAAGCTTGACACGATCACACCTGATTTCTACAGCCCGGCAATGAGTCGCGACGATGCGCTCATTGCGGTCGCCAATACGGCGATCCTGTTACCCAAGGATCAACTGCCGGATACGGCTGCTGCCCGCTTTGGTATTGGCGATAACACGTATGCTGCGACGCAGATTTATCGCCCTGACGGAACGCTGGTTGCAGAGCTGCGAGACTTTGGCGTCGGTGCGTGGATGCGAAATGGCGATCTCGTCGTGACAGGGCAGGGCGGAGACGCGGGCTTCGGATTGTACCGAGTCGACCGCAAATTCAAGAACCCTGAGCGTATTGATGACGGCCGTATCAACGGCGCCATTTTTTCTATTGATGCACATCCGAAGAAAGACGCTGTCGTGTTTATTTTCAATGGGCAGATCTTTGAAATGGATATCGATTCCGGTAAGCCGAAACGTGTTCATTCGCACGGCTTTCCGTTGGCAGCAGCAGCGTATTCTCCGGATGGCAAATCGATTATTTTTGTGTCGAGCGATCCGTTGTCAGAAGCATTTGAAACGCCGAACACAGGTTACAACATGTACATCTTGAAAGGTGGTGATGTAGAGCCATTGATCTTGCCGTTTATTCCTGGCGGTCCATTGGACTGGGTAAAGTAACGGTCATTTTTAAATGAAGAGACTTGTCGGGGCTCACCCAATGTCATTTTGGTCTTCGACGATGCTGCCCCCGCAGCGATGCCATATCAGGCATGGCGCTGCGAGGGCGGCAGCTCTTAACGTTACTGCGCGAGCTGCAACTCAACCCCCTGATTGTAAAACTGATCTTGAGTGACCACGGTAGAGCCGTCATCCTGGCGCCATACACGCTGGCCCATCGCGACGCCCGCTTCGTAGTACCCCGTGTTGCTACTGGGGTCTGAGTAGCGGACAACACCACCTGCTGCGTCAGCCATGCGTTGCTGTGACGCGTAGTTGCTTGCGGTGCGTTTCTTGTAGCCGGCTGCGATAATATCGCCAACTTCATTCGCTGATCCTGAGCTGGTCACCCCACGACTGCGGTTCGCCGCCATTCGTGCTTTCGATTCAGAAATCATGCGCTGCGCGTTACGGCGTGATTTTGCGTCCGAAACAGCTTTTAGCAGCTGCAGATAGCCGGGATTGTCACGCTTGGAATTAGCATAAGCTTCGGCGAGCGGTTCGTTGAGTTGTCCGGCCGGTGCCCGCATATAATACGTCGGCATTATTGCTGTGATTTGCATGTTCGATGCCATCATACCGGTGACTCGCAGGTTGTACACGATGGCAGAAACAATGACGAGCTCGTCATAGGCGACACCATTTTCTGTGTAACTCACCACGAATCGACCCGCCAGAACATCGAATTGCCCAGTCGTGTCAGGTGCAATACGTTGCGTTGGTGGCAGGGCGGTGCGTAACTGCTGGTATTCCTGTTGCGTAGGACCTTTGTAGGAGGTGACACGCGCACCTGGACGCACGCGATTGAGGTGATGCGTCAGAAATCGTTTCGGATTGCGAACAATCACGTTGTCACAATTCTGGTAAGGATTACCGGTGACGTATTGACCTTGCGCGCCGCTGTAGATAACGGAAGGTAAATAGCCAAGCTCGAAGCGACCATCGCGTGATTGCGCCGACCACTTGAAGTGATTATCCGCGTATCCGCAACCCACGAAGCGCTCACGTTGTATCCAGCGTACCTCGCCATTCGCACGCCAGCCCTCGGGCACAGCATGCTCAAAAGCGACCATCGGGCCGCGCGGCGTGTTGCGATCTACCAATTGCACGACCTGGCTTCCCGGTGGATTGACCGGCCCGCCCCAAGGGTTGTCTTGATAGATATCTTGCTGACGACTGCCTTCATACTCTCCTGGATACCAGTCTGCTTCGTTGCCATAAGCGTCATACCGCTGGTCGTTGTCCGCATTCTCGTACTCATACTCGCTGGGCTGTTGTTCATAGTAGTTTTGCGTGAACGCCGGCATTGACGCACACATCGCGAGGCAGGCTGCGGTTGCTGTCAGCCGCGTGAGCGTTGTTGTTTTCATAATGTTTTTCCTGATCGATTTTTTCGGGCTATTTGAGCAATTCTTGCTCCCATACCCATAGAGGCGTGGACGAACCGGAAACAGGCTCATTTCGCCGAAAGTTTTTTCGCTCGCAACGAATCGCATGTTGGCGGATACCCGAATGGCACGACGCAGCAGCGGATACCGCAGACGCAAAAATCACGTCGCAGCGCATTGGGCGCTTTTCTTCAAAACAAAAAAAAGGCCGGGCATCGCTGCCCGGCCTCTGTCACGCTCGACAGTTGTCGAATCGATTATTCGCAAATCGTCCTTGACCAGATCAACTCGACGCGACGGTTGCTGGCGCGACCTTGCGGTGTGTCGTTGCTCGCAATCGGATCTGTTTCTCCGCGACCTTCCGAGCGCAAGCGATCAGCGCTGATACCGGCATCGATCAGATATTGCATGACCGAACGGGCACGACGATCTGACAGACTCATGTTGTAATCCGCGCTACCGCGACTGTCCGTGTGTGCCAAGACGAGCGCTGTATCGCCAGGTGCAGCATTCAACTTGCTAACGATGTCATTCAGAATGCTCTGTGACGCTTGCGTCAGTGCGTCCGAGTTCGTCTCGAAATTGACGCTATCCAATACGACATCTGATTCGTTACAGACTGGCGGTTTCGGCGGTGGCGCAGGCGCTGGTTCGACGACAGGCGCTGGTTCCGGCATCACCGGCGCAGGCTCTTCTGCAACCACCACGGGTGGTGGTGGAGGCGCGCTGCGCGTGCCGCCGAAGTAACCACCGATGCTCAACCCGAGATAGTAGTGATCTCGATCAAACAGGTCGATATCGCCACGCAGAAACCAACGATCCGAGAAACGGAATTGACCACCAAGCCCAGCGGCGAGTTGTATGCTTGTTTGCTTCTCGAACGGAATGCGCGAGTCAGTTGCTTCGTTGTCAATCGCAGATAACCCGAGTCGCGCAAATGCATTCCAGCGCGCCTCGGGTGTCTTCAACCAACGAGATACCATCAACGACGGCGTTTGATAGTCAATGCCTGCATCGGGTACTAACGCATCCAGAACAGGATCGCTGTTGCCCAAACCAGCCTCGCCACCGTCAGTCCAGGTTAACTCTGCAGACCACTTCGGTTTGAACTGCCAGCCGATAAAACCTTTCCAGCCACTATCGCTGTCATCGTTAGTAGAGAAACCGCCCGCCTGACCTTCCGGGTCGACGTGAGTAAGACCCAGGCCAAGACCGCCATACCAGCATTTTTCGAATTCGCTGGATTCAGCATTGCAGACCGTGTCTTCCGCGTGCGCCTGCGGCAATGCGACAAACAGTGCAACGACAAGCAGCGGCGCGACGGCGGCACGCAAGTGCCGTCGCCGTGCTGCGAGAAGTGTCATTGCAAACAGAGCGACGAGACCAAGAAGGCTCATTGCGCCAGCACCGCGTACCGCTGTCTCCAGTCGACCTTCGTCGCTGTCGATACGATCCGGAATACCGTCGTTATCTTTGTCGCCGTTGTCAGCGGAATCCGGAATACCGTCGTTGTCGCTGTCGGTATCCAGGAAGTCTTCCAAACCATCGCCGTCTGTGTCCACAGTGCCCTCCGTTTCATCATTCACGCCATCTCCGTCAGAATCCGTGTCGCGGAAGTTTGGCACGCCATCATTGTCGGCATCATCTGCGCCTTCAATCATGTCGGGCAACGTGTCCGAGTCACTGTCCTCGTCGCGGAAGTCGGGCGTACCGTCGCTGTCGGTATCCACCGGATCGAACATGTCATCAACGCCGTTGGCATCGGTATCCATGCCGCCGGTGAGGTCAACGTCGATAGTGTTGTCGATACCGTCTGCATCGTCATCGTTGCCACTTGCCGGCGGGACGTTGTCGGCTTCCGTCATATCGTCAATACCGTCATCGTCGCTGTCGGTATCACGCCAGTCACCGATGCCATCGGCATCCGTATCGACCGGTGTTTCGATAATGTCAGGAATGCCATCGTCATCGGTGTCGGCGTCCAGATAATCCGGCAAGCCGTCGGTATCGGTGTCGTTCGGCTCTAACGCGTCGTCCACGCCATTGCCGTCGACATCTGCGCCGCCGGTATTGTCAGCATCGATTTCATCCGGCACGCCGTCGCCGTCAACATCAATGTTGTTGAATGGCGGAATGTTTTCGGATTCGTCGATGTCGGCAATGTTGTCGTTATCCGAGTCCGGATCACGCCAGTTGCCAATACCATCCGTATCCTGATCACGGCCAGTTTCGAGAACATCCGGAATGCCGTCATTGTCGGCATCAAGGTCCAGATAATCCGGCGTGCCGTCCATGTCGGTGTCAGTGTTCGCGACACGATCTTCCATAGCATCGGAGATACCGTCGAGATCGGTATCAACCGCGTCACCGAAACCGTTTGGCATGTCGTCCGCAACATCCGGCACACCATCGCCGTCAGCGTCGGTCGGATCGTCGATCTGACCGTCACCATCCGCATCCAGACCTGCATCTGGCGTACCAGCGATGTCATTGATGCCGTCATTGTTGCTGTCGGTTTCCTGGAAGTCCGGAATGCCATCGTTGTCAGCATCCGGCAGGGCACCAACACCAATTGGCATCGTGCCGTCATCGAGCAAACCATCGCCGTCAACATCGGGCAGACCGGCTTCGATCAGATCAAGAAGCCCGTCGTTGTCACTGTCCAGATCGCGAAAGTCAGGCACGCCATCACCATCGGTGTCGACATCCAGATCCGCAATGTTGTCAGCGATACCGTTGCCGTCCGCATCGGTTGCACCGGTTTGATCTGCATCGTAGGCATCATCAATACCGTCGCCGTCAACATCTACGCCTGAAGGGCCTTCGGCCGAATCTACAATACCGTCGTTGTCCGAGTCGATATCGCGCCAATCCGGTATGCCGTCGCCGTCCGTATCAACAGCACCCTCGATTGCATCCGGGATGCCATCGTTGTCCGAGTCGATATCGCGGAAGTCCGGCAAGCCATCCATATCGGTGTCGACAGGCTCCAACGCATCGTCGTAACCATCAGCGTTGGCGTCTGTGCCTCCGCTTTGATCGACATCAAACGCGTCGTCAATGCCATCGCTGTCGGTGTCCATTCCTGTCGGCGCAGGCAGGTTGTCTGCCTCGGCACTGTCGGGAATACCATCCTGGTCAGCGTCTGTGTCGATGTAGTCCGCCAGCATGTCGCCATCGGTATCGATATTCATCTCGAAGCTGTCCTGAATGCCATCGGCATCCGAATCAAGGTCGAGATAGTTCGGCAAACCGTCGCCATCGGTATCAACTGGTGCGAACGCATCGTCAACGCCGTCCATGTCGGCATCGACACCACCGGTTTCGTCAACATCAACCGCATCGTCGATACCATCGCTGTCAGCGTCAGTGCCCGTCAGCATCGGCTGATTGGTTTCCTCTTCGCTGTCAAGAATGGCGTCGTTGTCGCTGTCGAGATCTTCGTTGTCAGGGATGCCGTCGCCGTCCGTGTCACCCATGCCTTCAATCGCATCCGCAATGCCGTCACCGTCGGTGTCGGTCGGCAGACGATTGTCCACATCACCGAAACCATCAGATGCATCGACAACATCCGGGATGCCGTCACCATCGGTATCGGTCGGATCATCAATCTCACCGTCGTTATCCTGGTCCTGATCCGCATCCGGCGTACCTGCGATATCGAAGGTGCCGTCATTGTCAGAATCAAGATCGCGATAGTCGTCGGTGCCATCTCCGTCCGAGTCCGGCACGTCGGCGCCGCCAACCGGTGGTTGACCTGGGTCGGCAAACCCGTCCATGTCGTCATCCATCAAGCCGCCTTCGATGACATCATTGATGCCGTCGTTGTCGGAGTCGAGATCACGGTAGTCAGGAACGCCGTCACCATCGGTGTCGGTGCTCGCCGGCCCTTCGGCGCTGTCGAGAATGCCGTCATTGTCCGAGTCGGTGTCGCGCCAGTCTGGCGTGCCGTCACCATCGGTATCCACGACACCTTCGATCGCATCCGGCAATGTGTCGCCGTCGCTATCGGTATCCTGGAAGTCAGGCGTACCGTCGCCGTCGGTGTCTACCGGCTCGAACCGGTCGGCGATGCCATCGGCGTCAAGATCGTCGCCACCAACAACATCAACATCAATCGCATCATCGATGCCGTCGTTGTCGTCATCCGTGTTGGCCAGTGGCGGCACATTGTCCGCTTCTGTTGCGTCGTCAATGCCGTCACTGTCGCTGTCGGTTTGGCGCACATCGAGCGTGCCGTCACTGTCAGAATCAGCGTTACCTTCGATCAGGTCCGGCACGCCATCGTTATCGCTGTCGATATCGATGTAGTCCGGGATCATATCCATGTCGGTATCGCGGGTGACCGGGCCTTCGTCCGCATCCGGCAAGCTGTCTTCGTCAGAGTCCAGATCACGCCAGTTACCGTCGCCGTCGCCGTCGGAATCTGTCGTGCCTTCATCTTCGTCGAGCAGACCGTCGTCGTCTGCGTCCGTATCGAGGTAGTCAGCGCCGTCAGCACCATCGGTGTTAGCCGGTTCCGTTGCATCATCGATACCGTTGCCGTCCGCATCGGTACCGCCAGTCACGTCAACATCGAACGCATCATCAATGCCGTCGTTGTCAGCGTCGGCGTTAGCAAGGTCCGGTACGTTATCCGCCTCGACGTTGTCCGGAATGCCGTCATTGTCTGCATCGGTATCCAGGAAGTTCGGCGCCGAGTCATTGTCCTCGTCGTCGTTGCCCTCAATGACATCCGGGATGCGGTCGTTGTCCGAATCGATATCGAGGTAGTTAGGTATCCCGTCTTCATCGAAATCGTCGGGAACGAATGCATCGTCGATGCCATCACCGTAAGCGTCAGTGCCACCGGTTTCGTCGACATCAATCGCATCATCAATGCCGTCGCTATCGTTGTCGTTGCCGCTTAGCGGTGGGATTGAAAAGACTTCATCGCCGTCAGGAATGCCGTCGTTGTCGCTGTCAGGATCCTGATTGTCCGGAATACCGTCGCCATCGCTGTCACCCGTGCCTTCAAAGATATCGGGGATGCCGTCTCCGTCAGTGTCAGAATTGATACTGAAATCGACATCACCAAAACCTGGTGATCCGTCAACGGCATCAGCAATGCCATCGCCATCGGTATCGGTTGGATCGTCAACCTCACCGTCGTTGTTTTGGTCCTGGTCTGCACTTGGTGTGCCGGCAATATCAAACGTACCGTCGTTATCAGAATCGAGATCGCGATAGTCATCCGTACCGTCGCCGTCCGAGTCTGGCACATCGGTGCCGCCAATCGGCGTCTGACCGGCGTCGGCAATGCCATCTTCGTTCGTATCGATCAGACCCGCTTCATCAACGTCGTTGATGCTGTCGTTGTCCGAATCGAGATCACGATAGTCCGGTGTGCCGTCATTGTCGGTGTCGGTGCCAGCAGGGCCTTCGGCGCTATCAAGAACACCGTCATTGTCCGAATCGATATCACGCCAGTCCGGTGTGTTATCGCCATCCGTATCAACCGTGCCTTCTATCGCGTCCGGCAGGGTGTCGCCATCGCTGTCGGTGTCCTGGAAGTCAGGCGTACCGTCGTCGTCGGTATCGACCGGTTCAAAGCGATCTGCAATGCCATCAGCATCCAGATCGTCACCGCCAACCACGTCGACGTCAATCGCATCATCAATGCCATCGTTGTCGTCATCGTTGTTGGCAAGCTCCGGAATATTGTCTGCTTCAGTTGCGTCGGGAATGCCGTCGTTGTCCGCGTCCGTTTCGCGCGCGTCCGGTGTGCCATCCGTGTCGGAATCAGCGTTGCCTTCAATCAGGTCCGGGATCCCATCGTCGTCACTATCGATATCAAGATAGTCCGGTGTCAGATCGGAGTCTGTATCGCGCGTGACAGGTCCTTCAAGACTGTCCGGCAAACCGTCTTCATCGGAGTCCAGATCACGCCAATTACCAACGCCATCTCCGTCGGTATCCGTGGTGCCTTCGTCTTCATCAAGCAGTCCGTCTTCGTCGGCGTCGGTGTCGAGATAGTCGGCGCCTGCCGTACCGTCCGTATTGACCGGTGCCGTCGCATCGTCGATACCATCGCCGTTAGCGTCAGTGCCACCGGTGACGTCGACATCAAACACATCGTCGATACCATCATTGTCGTCGTCGTTACCGGCGAAGTTTGGGACGTTGTCGGCTTCTACCGAATCAGGGATGCCGTCATCGTCAGCATCCGTGTCGAGGAAGTTCGGCGACAAGTCGTTGTCCTGATCGGCATTGCCTTCAATGATGTCGGGCACGCGGTCGTTGTCTGAATCAAGATCCAGATAATCCGGTGTGCCGTCGCCGTCGAAATCGTCCGGCTCAAAAGCATCGTCGATACCATTGTTGTTGTCATCGTTGCCGCCGGTTTGATCCGCATCAATCGCATCATCAATGCCATCGTTGTCAGTGTCATCGCCGGTGAGCGGCGGGATAGAACGGATTTCATCCTCGTCCGGGATGCCATCGTTGTCGCTGTCCGGGTCTTCGTTGTCCGGGATGCCGTCGCCATCGCTGTCGCCGGTGCCCTCAATGATGTCGGGAATACCGTCACCATCGGTGTCAGGCAGTACCGCAAAGTCGCCTGTTGCCGTGGTCGTATTACCAGATGCATCTGTCGTTGTGACCGGTGGGTTGGAGCCAATGTCGCTCGCGGTTCCGGTGCAGGTCACGCTGCCGCCAGTCTCCGCCATACACATCATGCCGGGGATCGTAATGCTGCCACCGGTTTCGACGCCTGTGCAGGTTGCTGTGACCGCGTCACCCGGCAACGCCGGGTTCGGATCAAAGATGCAGACCGCGTCGTTGACGGTCAGGTCAAGCACGATCGGCGTCGCATCGTTCTCTTCGTTGTCGCCCCCGTTCGCCACAGTCTCGCTCGGGTTGCCGTCGCCATCGGCGTCAGGGTCGAGGCCGGAATCCGAGGAATCGAGAACCTGGGCAAAGCCACCTGCAATTTGTGAGCTCGTGACTTCTGCCTGTGTTTCAAACGGTCCTGTCTGCGCGCCGAAATCGACACGCACCGTGTAGGTAATGTTTGTTGTGCTGTTGCCGGGCAATGTATCCGTGCCAGCGAGTAGGTCTGGTTGTGCCGCGCCGTCGAAAGGCGTGCCCGGAGCGGTTAACCCGCCAATGGTTGGCGTGCCTTGCAGCGTCACCGAGGTGACGCCGGGGAAGTCAGCCACGATGTCGTCGGTGACTTGAATGTTGATGGCATCGTTTGCGGTGAGGTTTTCAACCGTCAACGTAAACGTCAGATCGAACACGACGCCAGTTGTACCTACGCGGACTTGCGAATCCAGGTTTTTGGCAATGCCGAGTGTGACGAAGTTACAGTCGAAGATCGCGAGGGGTGAAATCGCTGTGTTGTTGCCTGCGCCGCCGGCTGTGCCGTTAAACGCACCGCCGCTCGATCCTGTGCCAGCCGCACCGCCATCGGTTGCGAACGTGGCGCTTCCGGCAGTCGTATCCGACAACCAGATGACGCCACCTGAGCCACCGCCGCCGCCGCCGTCGTTAGCCTGCGAACTTGAGCCACCAGCGCCGCCAACGGCCGAGAAACCAAAGCCGTCGACCGTCGAGCCGTCAGTATGAATCAATACTGTGCCGCCGGCGCCACCACCACCGCCACCTTCGGAGGCTGCAGTGCCGCCGCTATCGCCGTTTGCGGAGACGGAACCGCCGCCAGTCGCAATAATTGCCGTGGAGCGCACGAAAACAATACCGCCGCCGGCCTGACCACTACTGACCGTGAGGTCCAGGCTTGCGACGTCGTTGCCGTTACTGGCGCCGCCACCGCCGCCCATGACCAGGCGCGCAGCATCTGCAGCAAAATGTTCCGGGAACGAGGCGCCGCCGATGCCTTGTGTTCCGGCACCTTCCACACCCTGACCGCCGCTACCGCCGCGAGCGACGTTACCGCCACCGCCACCGCCGGCATCTTCGCTACCGCCGCCGCCAGAGCCGGCGTTCGCCGGCGCGCCCAGACCTGCATCGCGCGTCCAGTCGGTGCCGGCAGGACCAAGGTCACTTACGCCCGGATAGCCGTCAGGCCCGGTCTCTTCGCCATTGGTGCCCGGGTCCTCGGCGAGCAAGACTCGCGAGAACAGTCGTTGTGGCAAACCGGCAATACCTTCGCCTTTGAAGCCAAAGTTACCGCCCGTCGCAATTGACGTGTTCGGGAAGAACTGGCCGCCACGAAAGCCGCGTCCGTCTGCATTAAAGCTACCGCCCGCAAGGTTCATGTCCTCGCGTACGTTGATTGCTGTGATACCGCCCCAGCGTCCATTCCAGCGATCAGAAACAATTTCGCCCGACAGATTCAGCTCAGCAAACTGTGGGACTTTGATGACCTGGTAGCGACGAAAGCCAAGCGTCGCGGTTGTGTTGTCCGAGCTCACGTAGGGGTTCACCAGACCGTTGCCCGCGCCGGTACCTTCTATCGGTATCGAACCGGCAGCAATCGGCCCGGTAGCAACGACGAACTCGTAAAGACCTGCTGTGTAATCGGCATCGTTTAGCGATCCGGCTTGATTGAGGTTCGCCAGACCACCACCTGTCGGACCATCACCGTAGTCGCCCGTGGTTTGTTGATTGTCTGTGGTGTCGATCGCAGCACCGATCATCTGCACAATAATCAGCACGTCTCCCGCAGCAATATCGGTGGAGACAGAAGGGTGAAGGTTCGTCGCCTGCCCACCACTGCCATCAATCGGAATTGACGTCGCGCCTGCCGCAACGGTCGTTTCGGAAACGGCTGGGTCTGGTGACGGGTAGTACACATTGACACGTGTCGCTGGCGCCGTGACATTGACGATGCCGTTGGTACCTGTTGAGCAAACCGGTGCAGCGTGAGCCGTCGCAATGCCTAACCCTCCCGTTAGGGCAATGAGGGCTGCTCCCAAGAAGGAGCGCTGTAACCGGCGGAATAAGCGTGTGTTTGAAGCGCGCATATCGAATTTCCCTGAGCTTTCAGTGATGTGTTTCTACAGTTCTGTGCTGGCAGTTAAGTGCATTAGAGCCAATGGAGTATGAATCCTCAAGAATTGGGAGTTGCAAAATAATGTGTCGAAACAAAGAGATTCGAGACACATAGAGAATCCGACAAATACGACCAAGCTTTTGGGCTCTAAAACAGCAGTTTTCGGCAATGTCGAGATCGTGACGATATTGAATCGCTGTTCGAATTTGAGAGGTGCTTCGTCAGCGAGATTTTTGAAGTCCAAAATTGCTGCAGAGCAGCATTGAATTTTTGCGCAAAAATTCGGCTAGCGTGCTGTGTCTGGTCGGTTTAGCACGTTTGAATAGCGTTAGATATGATTCGACCGCGCCCAGCCTGAGGTACCCGCATCGGGTTTCGGTCCGTTGCTAACGACGAGGCAGTACGTGCTTACAGCGTCACTTGCAGTGCCGTTCTTACTTCCTGAACGGTTGCGGGCGCATCCATTTGGAACAAGCCTGGCAAGCCACGTTCGATGCGCGATGCACGCACGGCAGCCTTGATCGCGAAAAAGACGCTGTTGGCTAACACCAATGGCGGCTCACCCACGTCCTTGGCGGAGAAGAGATCGTTCGGGTTTTCGGGGACGTCTGAGTCGTCTCGGGGAAACAGATGGACATTAAACTCAAGCGGTATGTTGGTCGTCGCGGGCGGTTTGTAGCGCCACGTGTTCACGGTGTTCAAGCGACCTTGCTCGTCGCCTTCTGGTTCGAACACCAGCTTTTCAGTCATGACATAGCCGATACCTTGTACGAAGGCACCCTCGACCTGCCCGATGTCCAGCGCCGGGTTGATGCTCCAACCCATGTCGTACACAAGATCTGCCCGCAGTATTTTGACCTCGCCTGTCAAAACATCGAGTTCAATTTCTGAGCATGCAGCGGAATACGTAAAACCGGAGAATGCATCGAACGCCCCTGGCACCAGAGCCGCCGCAACCTCGATGCCGGGCAGCGATTCGCTTTGCGCCTGTTCCAGGGTTTTGTAGGTCAGCTCGGTGATTGCGGCTTCGCCGCCAGGTACTTTTGCGTTGAACGCCTCGACCAGTGACACACGGCGCGTGTAGGCAAGGCTGATCAAGTTCTGCCAGATCAGCATGCTGCGATGGTTCACCGTCACTTCGGTTGCCCAGCCTTTTTCCGGATAGCGCCAGTAATCAACGCCTTGTTCGCGACACCATTCATCGCCTTTCTCGGCGCGAATCTCGCTGGCGAATGCCTCAAGTCGCTCGCGCACTCGTTCGCAGGTCATTTTCACCGCTAACCCGTTGTACTGAGTGCCGGTTGAGCCACCCGTGCTGGTCGGGTTTGGATTGATTTCGGTATTCGGCAGGTTGATTCGGATATGTTCCATCGGCACATTCAGGACATGCGAGGCGATTTGCTCCATCTTGGTGACTAAGCCCTGACCCATGTCCACGCCACCTTGATTGATCAGCACCGTGCCATCGGTGGCATAGATCGAGATCATCGCGCTGGCCTGCTCAAGTTGCACGAGGTTGTAGCCTGATCCGTATTTCACCGGCAGCATGTAAATACCGCGTTTGCGCCAGGTGTTCGCGTCGTTGAACTGCTCGACCGCCGCAAGACGCTCCTCGAAATCCGCTTTTGCTTTGACGTATTTCCAAACATCGCGGATATAACAGTAGGGCAAAGCCTGACCGAACGGCGTCACATCACCCTGCCGGTACAAGTTCTTCTCACGAACTTCGTCGGATCGCATGCCAATGGCAAACGCAGCATCGTCTATCGCGTTCTCCAGGATCAGCTTGCCTTGCACATCACCGAAGGAGCGAAACGCCGTATTGGGCGCTGTGTTGGTACGACACACATCCAGCGTGCTGCGGAAATTGTCGATGTTGTATGCGCCATCGATACGACTCTGAATACAGTTAGCGACGACAAAGGAACAATCATAAAAAGCACCGCCGTCACCAAACAACGTGATGTCCATGCCGCGAATCAAACCGCGGCAACTGGCATCGACGGCGCCATCGTCGATCGCAATCTGGTATTGGCTGTAGTAGGGGTGGCGTTTACCAATCAGGCTCGTGTCATTGTCTCGCGGCATCACCAGTCGCACCGGTTTTTGCGTCGATCGCGCGGCGACGGCAGCAGCGGCCGTGACGAATTTGGCCTGTTCTGTTTTGCCGCCGTAGCCGCCACCTACCTGGTGGACCTGCACTTTCACGTGGTTTTGTTCGATGCCAAGGACGGCAGCGGCTGACGTATGCATCTCCATTGGACTTTGCGTGGAGGGATGCAGGTGCATAGTGTCAGCGGTTTCGGGTATGGCGACGCAGGCTTGCGTCTCCATGTAAAAGTGAATTTGACCGCCACACCCTTGCGTGCTTTCAACGATCGTGCACTGACTGGCGTCGACGGTTTCCGAGCGAATGCAAATGTCCCGATCCAGTGGATTTTTGTTCTGCGTGGACCAGCTGAACTCGCTGTCTTTCCGGATAATTTTCCAGATGTGACTGACAAAGGGCGCCGTCGCCGGGTAGTCCGGAAAAACGCTACCGCGCGCAATAGCGTCGGGCAGCGACAACACCGGCTGCACCCATCGCGATGTCCAATCGACTGGCGTGTAAGCAATGCAATGCGCGCTTACAAAGTCCGCCAGCTCGTCCATGGCGGTTTCGTGGCTACCGACAACCAGCGCGATGGATTGGCCGACGTAACTGACGCGTTTCTCGGCGAATACGGGTTGGTCACCCCCCATACCAATGTTCTTGAACCCATGAGCCGGGATATCTTCATGTGTGATCAAGTGGCTAAAAAACGGCGACTTGGTCGCAAGAAATTGCGACAGTGCCGCTGCGGTGATCGGTGTTTGTCCGGTCTCAGGGTGTTTGAAACTGTAGTCGGCCAGAGCCCGCTTGCTTTGCACGAAAGCCGCCTGCTGAGTCGTCGGCGGTAGCTCTATCTCATGTGTGTAGCGCACCTGCCCCGATGTTTGGTAGAGCGCCATCAGCTTTACATACGGCTCTGAAACCGGTGCCACACTATCGCCTGGTCTGCGTTTGTAGTCTTGTGTGCCATCGCTGACAGGCCAGTTGCCCCAACGCTCAATTGCTGCGGACCGAACGGTGGCGGGGACACGCTCGGGAGCACGCTCAACTAACGCGCTGACGATTGCCTTGTAGAGAAATGCGCTTGCTAGCTGGGCGCGGTAAGCGGCGGTGAAACCGTCGAAACCGACCTCGGACATTCGGTCTTCCCAACGCGCTATCTCCGTGTGAATCTCTGTTGCGAGAATGTCAGAGATGCCATTAAAGGACTCGAGCGTTAACAGTTGACCGGTCAGGGCTGCCTCTGTTTGTGTCGCACGCCATGGAAATGGTGCGATGCCACCGAACGTCAGGTTGACGCTTGCAAGGCGCAGCGCTTTGTCGACGGACAGCACGGTGGTTGCGTTGACGATGCTATGCGCATTGATATCGCGTAACGCAACTTTCTGTGCCTGCACGATGGCGTCCTGCGGGTGCGTCGGGATTCGGTATTGCGTTATCAGAATCCGGTCGGCGTAGCGTGGGTCTGCCTGGCACGTGGATATCAAGTCGCGAATCAGCAAGTCGCATCGTTCGCCAGAAGTCAGGTCCGTGAATTGAATCGTGGTATCCAGTGCGGCTAACACGGTCAACAAATCGGAAGGAAACGGCTCACCTGTTCCTTTCGCGATGTGCTTGAGCACCAACATCGTGTTGCCTGCTATCGACGCCGCATTGCGAACGACTGTGCCGGCGGTTCGATGCGCCATGTACTGCACGGCGCCGAGCGACGTCAGCGCTGCAGGCGCGATAACATTCAGATGATCGAGTAGCTCGGTGTAAGTGACACTGGCGCCGACCGTGAGAATGCCGCCATCATGAGCGACGCCGTCGATGCCATCGATTCTGCTGATATCGACCAACACTGCTTTGTTAAGGAAGTCGTCACGATAGACACCGAAAGCGGTGTTGGCATGCAGCAAATAGATGTCGTCCTGACCGTGCTGTCTATAGACGTTGACCAGTTCTGCAACGCTGCCCGGCATTAGCCATGTTTGACCGTTGCCGGTGACCGTGACGGGCTGCGGAGTTGATTTCGCTTCGTCGGAAAATGGGATCGTGACGGCGTCGCCGACAAGTTGTGCTTTGAGTTGGTCGTCCAGCTTCACCGGCATACGGTTCTTTTCGTCGGCAGGTGTCCAGTCAACGGCGAACGTCTTCATGGCGGTGAGAATCGCGCGATAGCCGGTGCAGCGGCAGATGTTTCCATCGAATGCCTGCTCAATATCTTTCTTGGTGGGCTGCGTCTTGTTCGCGAGAAAAGCGCTCATGTTCATGACAAAGCCGGTTGAGCAGTAGCCGCATTGGCTGCCGTTGTTAACGGCCAGTCGGTACGCTACTGGATTCACAGAGGGATCGATTTCAGGGTTGGCGAGAACATCAGCGCTGCCGGATTCTATGCGTTGTGCACCGTTTTCGGTTGCCGATGCGCGCACGGTTACCGCGTGCTGATGGGTTGCACGCAGTTCGGGCGTGGCCTGGGCTCCAAAAATCGCGCCCGCGCGGCTTGCAGACAACGTTTGCATTGAGCGCATCGGAGGCAAGCGAGTAGCGCCACCCGTACCCTCAATGGTTGTGACGCTGAGTCCGTTCAAAGAACACACTGGCCGCAAGCAGCTATTGATCGAGCGGTGACGTGCTTCGTTTTTGTGCGCATCCCATTCAGATAAGATGACCGTACACGCACCACAGCCGCCTTGTCCGCAGCCTTTCTTGGCACCTGTCAGGTCGACGGATGCTGATCGCAGGAAGTCGATGAGCAGCAGACTCGGATCAGGGGCATCGATAGATACCGGCGAGCCGTTCAGGTAGAAGCTAACAGTCATCGCGCCGCCCCTTTTGTTGTTGTTCGCATGACGTCACAGCAGGTTAGCACACGCGTTGCTCAGCTTAGGATTCCATTGCGGTTTGCGTTACCATCCAGCTGCGAAGCGTTCAAAGGTGCCTTAATGGCAAAGTCAAAAAGCTCGGTCGAACACAGAGTCCAGATTGTGGGTCTGATTGCTATCGTCATCAGTCTTCTGCTGGTGTTTTATGAGTTACAACAAAGTCAGCGTATTGCCGGCGCTGAACTGATGGCGCAACAGTTCGACGCGATTGCCGATCGCTACCTTGCGGTGATGGGTGAAAATGCAGCCGCGACGATGGCCAAGGCGTGTCACGAGCCGACGTCGTTGACCGCCGAAGATCAGATTGTGCTTGATGCTTACCTTAACGCGCAGTTCTTGACGATCAGGCGTATTTGGGGGCTATCCCGGTTCGGTGACATTCTCACGACACGCGAAGCGGCGAGCTCATGGGCGGAAGGTGTGTTCGGATATCTCTTCGCGTTTCCACAAAGTGATGTCTGGTGGCGCGAGATCCGCCGCATTTATCAGCCGGTCTTTCCCGAAGTTGTAGAGATTGGAGACAACGTCTACGAAGCGCGCGGCGAGACGCTTTTCTGCGAGTCCTATTTTGAAGGTTGGGTACCGCAGTCGACGGTTACGGCACGCTAGGCAATAAGAGGCCTTTCTCGTTCTTGCCGTTCCTAGGGTTTGGCGTCGTCGAGTAGTTTTCTTAGCCATATGCGAGCGAGCTTGAACTCACGGCGTACCGTCGATTCCGAGACGCTCAGCACTTCGCCAATTTCGGGTTGCGTAAGACCACCGAAATAATGCAACTCCAGAACTTGAGATTGACGTTCGTCATGGACGGCTAACTGCTTGAGGGCTTCATCGAGCGCCAGTATGTCTTCCTCGCCGTCGGGTTGGCCCACGTCAGCTTCGTGCAGCGTCACCTGCAACGCATCGCCACCACGCTTTTGCGCAGCACGGCTGTTGGCGTGATTGACCAGCAGGCGTCGCATCATGCGTGCTGCCAATGCAAAAAAGTGGCTGCGATCCTGCCATTCGAGATCTACGCCGACTAATTTCTCATACGCCTCATGTACCAGCGCCGTGGGTTGCAGCGTGTGGCGAGCACTCTCACGCCGAAAAACGCCGCGCGCGATTTGCTTAAGCTCCTCATAGATCATCGGCGCTACGCGATCGCGCGCTGAATCGTCACCGGCGGACCAGCGATTCAGCAATTGGGTGATGTCTTGCTCCGAGCTCATTGGACGATCGTAACAAACGCGGGCAACCCAGACTGCCGACTCGTTCACGCGCTGCTTACAGCTTCATATCTCAGCGGAGCGTGCCAACGCCTCCTGCCAGCGCGCCATGATGTCTTTGCGAGCGGTAAGATTTTCGTTGCGAAGCGCCGCAGCGCGAGCGGTGTCGCCGCGTGCGTCCAGCGCATCGGCCAGCAGCAATCGCCGGTCGACGTTGTCCAAGTGGTCGCGGCCAATTGACGCCGCTGTCATTTCGATGGCTTGTTCAAGCATCCGTATCGCGGCGTCATAATCCGACACGGCTAGCTCGACTTCGGCGAGCCCGGTGAGCGCCTGCGCTGCCGTGGGATGCTCGCCGTCACCGCTCGCGCGCATTACTGCGAGTGCAGCTTCAAATTCGTCGCGCGCTGCAGCGAGTTTGTCCGCACGGCGAAGCACGTCAGCGAGATCCACGCGGGCAAGCTGCGTGAACGTATTCTGCTCGCCTATGGTCTTTTCACGAATGTCGAGACCTTCACGCATGAGGCGCTGAGCGGTATCGAGATCGCCACGATCGCGCATGACTTTACCAAGACCGACGAGCGTCACGCTGCGGTCAAAGTGACCGCGCGGTTTATCGATCGCTTCGTAGATGGCGGTGGCGCGTTGGAAGGCTTCGTCTGCTTGCGTCGTTGCACCGAGGTTGGCGAGCAAGTCGCCGTGCCCGTTTAACCAATAAGCGACCGTGTCGTGCACTCTACCGGTTCGCTCATGCTGCATCTCAATGAGTCGGAGGAACATCGCATGTGCTTCGCCAAAGCGTCCGATCTTGCCCAGCGCATGTGCGAGCGAATACATGTTCTGTGGGAGTTGTCGGTCGGTGCCGTTACTGGTCTTATCACGAATGTCGACAGATCGGCCGAGGTATGCAATGGCGTTTTCGTAGTCGCCTAGGTCGATGTGATTGATGCCTATGCTCTGTAACGTGTTCGCAAGGCGCATGTCTTCGGCGCCGAACGTGGCTTCTTTGACTTTGAGTATGCGTTCATCGAACTCCATCGCTATGCGTGGTTGTCCGGTGATTTGGTAGTAGGTGCTGAGCGTGCCATACGGGCAATTCAGCCGAAGATCGTTTTCGTCCAGTATGGCTTCGAAAATGACTCGAGTGGCGTTTGCCTGTTTAAACATTGCGTCGTAATTGCCATTGCGATAGTGCAAATATGCGTCGTTGCACATTAACGAGCCAAGCTCTGCCGATTGCGCGCCAAATGCTTGTTCGGCAATGATCATCGCCTCTTCGGTTAATGCGATGCCTTCTTCATAGCGGCCTTGAAACAGGCGCACTGTGGCGAGCGAGTCGAGTGCGTTGATGTGGCCGCCAGGGGCATCGATCTGCTTGTAAATGTCGAGCGCTTTGTTGAGCAAAGGTTCGGCCTGTTCGCCTTGGCTGACGTTATTCATGACGCGCCCGATCGTGCCGAGCAGGCGCGCGCGGACCATTGGCGATAGCGTCAGATCGTTACTGACGCCCTCTGCGCCTGTTGCGACGAGTTCGGCTACCGTCAGTTGATCACGGCTGCGTTTATACGGATCGGAGTCCTCGAACAGGCCGGTCAGAAATGCAGCCGTCTCTTCCGCGACTTCGCGTTCGGCGTTGATGCGCGCTGTGTAGAACGCTGTCAGGCCGATCGCTGATACGACGAGCAACGTGGCCAAGCTTACGGCGATCCGGTTGCGCGCAACAAAGCGGTTGGCGCGATAAGCGAGCGTGTCGCGGCGCGCCTGAATCGGCAGCTGACCGCGATAGCGCTCCAGATCGTCGCGTAGTGCGGTGACTGTGGCGTAACGTCGTTCCGGCTCTTTGCGTAGCGCTTTTAGCAGGATGGTATCCAGGTCGCCACGCAGTGCTTTTTTCTGCCGCGTTGACCATTGATTTTGATCCGGATTGTCAGCGCGCGATACGGCACTGCTCGGCGCCTCTGCTGGCATCGACAAAATGGCGTTTTCAACATCACGCGGATGATCGCTGGTCGGCGTGTATGGCAGGCGACCGGTCAACAGTCGATATAGCAACAAGCCGACACCGTACACATCGGCCGCCGTGCTGATTGGCTGGTTACCGATTTGCTCGGGGCTTGCGTAAAGGGGCGTTAGTGCGCGTAATTCCGGTCGTGTTTGTTGACCGTCCGACCCGTCTGATGGCAGTAATTTGGCGATACCGAAATCCAGCAGACGAGGCGCGCCGCTGGCGTCAACCAAAATGTTGCTAGGTTTGACGTCGCGATGAATCACGAGCTGATTGTGCGCGTATTGGAGCGCATCACACACCGTGATGACCATCGTCAGAATTTGGTCGTTCGTGAGTTTTTGTTGCGCGCAATAATCGGCGATGTTGTCGCCTTCGATGTACTCCATCACGATGTAAGGCAGCCCATCTTCGGTGACACCACCGTCGATGAGTTTTGCGATATTCGGATGGTTCAGCGAGGCAAGAATTTGGCGCTCTGCAATGAATCGCGCCTGAGCCATGTCATCGAATTTGCCGCTATGCATCACTTTGATCGCCACGTGCTGATCAAAATCGGCAGCTTCACGCTCGCCCACATAGACGACACCCATGCCACCTTCGGCAATCTTGTCGGTCACCCGGTACGCACCGATAGCGGCGCCGATCAACGGGTCAGTGGCGCGGGAAGACGCCTTTATGATGGTCTCGCTCAGACCGCCTGTCTCTTGCGCATCGTATGCGAGCAGTTTGCGTAGCTCAGCTTCCAGCGTTGCGTCTTGGGCACAGGCGGTCGTGATCCATTGGTCGCGCGACTCGGCGGGTTGTTCGAGTGCCTCAGCCAGCAGTTGGTTCAGCGTTTGCCAGCGCTCGTCGTCTTTGCTCATTGCTATTGCTCGTTATCAGGCGGACTGACTTTGGGTTTCAGATAAAGAGGTTAGCAGTAATTGCATCGAAAACCGGTCACGGCGCCGCGAGTTTGTGACAACAAACGAGGTCTCTGTGATTCTTTCCAGGAGATTCAGTTACAATTGTCGAAAGCTCAAGCGCCCGTAGCTCAGCTGGATAGAGTACTGCCCTCCGAAGGCAGGGGTCGCAGGTTCGAATCCTGCCGGGCGCGCCAAACCAAAGAAGGTCCCGCAAGGGGCCTTTTTTGGTTTGGCAAGTTCGGCGGCAGAAGAGACGCTGCAGGTTCGCAAGATTGCGATAGCAATCTTCAACGAGCAGCGAGCTGCGATGCCCGAAGGGTCAGAATCGGCGCTAGCCGGTTCTGATTAATCCTGTCGGGCGCGCCATATTTTTCAAAGGTCTAGGGCGGCTTTGGCAGGCCAGGCTCTTCCAATAACTCGCGGGGTCTGTGTGCCGCCTTCCGAGCGACTCCGACGTCGGTTACTTCGCAACATCTCACTAGCGGGTTCCAAGGTCGCTCATAACACGGTCGAGTAAGTCAGCAATTTGCGGGCGTGAACGCACCTTGTCTGCGACCTGCTGTGATACGTATGCGAGCTGAGCGGCATCGAGACCATTACCTGCCATGCGTTCGCTAACAATTCTTGAGATGATCAGTCGGTGGGCACGTTGTCGGCCCTCGTCATCGTCTAGTGCAATGGCTTGCAGGGCTTCCGCAAGCGATTGCTCTAACGTTTTTTGCTGCGGTGCAGGTTCCCTGGCTTTATTGCCTTCACGAGTTTTCGTATTGCGCCGCGCCTTGACACCGAGCAGTCGTGCCAGCTCTCGCAGCGAATCGGTTGGCCCGATCCGACTCATCGGCTAGTGCTTCTGGCCATAGGTTGAGAGCAGATACTCATTCGTCGAGCGTTCATCGCCCGACGATTCTTGTTGGAGTATCGCCAGAATCTTGTTGAAGTCATCGTTTAGCGCAGCATTTTCCGTGTTGCGCGCGATGCCCTTGTGCATGCAATCCGCTGCAGCTTCCTGATCATCAGCGATTAGTGCTAGCAAACCGTCGGCGAAATCATCTAAAAACAGCTCACGGTTCAGCCCACTTATCGGCAACAAAACGACTTTGGCCTCATCCGTGCGATCCATCGCGATCAGCAATAGCCCGAACTGGATTCGAGCGATATCCATGTCGGGCGCCAGTTCGATTGTTTTTTCGTAATGCGTCACGGCGCGATCGAGCAACCCCAGTTCTGCGTAGTTGGCCGCGATGAGGAAATGCGCTTCTGTCGACCCTGGATCTTTTTCCAGCAGCGTTCTCAATGGTGCGATTGAGTCATCCGCACGTCCCTGTTGCGACGCGAACAATGCCATGTGAAGCAGCTCGTCGGTTTCAAGTTGTTGCATAGCCGTTTCGATCCGAACATTCGATTAATGCGGATCATAGGTGATTTTTATCAGGCAAAACAACAATTAGCCTGTAGCAAGTTTTTTTGGTTGTGACTCTAAACTTTCTCTGTCGGATCTGGATTGTATGACCTAAGAAGCACAAAACCAGAGATTCAGGTGACACCATGACGGCGGTCTTTACATCCAGCGGGCTCGGACTCTTTAACTCATCAATCGATGTCCTCGGGCAGGGCGCACTGGCGGGTGCGGCAGCGCATGGTCAGTCAGGCGAACAGGTATTCGTCAACGCGGCTAGCGGCAACCTTGTGCTGCGGCGCGATGATGAATTCCTGGTTGGCCAGGGCTTGGACGGATTGTTTTCCAGGACTTACAACAGCCAGGGCGGTGGTTTTGGCGGCGATGTCGACGACTGGATGTTCAATATCCATCGCTCTTTGTCTTTCTCAGGCACAGCCAATACGGTTGGTAGTACCGTGACCCGGCGCGCCGCAGATGGTTCGTTAACGGTTTTCAACTATGACCAGTCATCCAACCGCTATATCTCGACCGATGGCAGCGGCGCACACAATGAGATTGCGCGCTCCGGCAACTGGTGGTTTTTTTATGCGGACGGTGGCGAGTATCGCGAGCGCTACCGGACCAGCGGTCAGCTAAACAGGATTTTCGACCGTAACAACACGCAGCTACGAGTGGGCTACAACAGCGCCGGGCGGGTCACAAACCTGCAGCTCCGTGATCCGAATGGCTCAGAGCATCAGAGGATCCGTTTTTCCTATTGGGGTGCCAATCGCGACTATGCATTGCGCCGGGTTCAGGTCGATACTGAGGGCAACCGAACGACGTTGGTGGAGTATGACTATGACGGCCAAAACCGCCTCGATGAGGTGCGAATTGACCTAACGCTCGATGTCACGAACGATTCACAGTATTACTACACGCGCTACACCTACGAGGGCACCAGCAGTCGTATCGCGACAATGACCCAGTCCGACGGTACTGAACTGACATTCGGTTACACTAATGACGCCGGCACCTACCGGGTTTCTTCTGTCACCAATGCGCTTGGTGAGGCTACGCAATACACATACGGTCTCAGCGACGCCTTCGGTCAATACACCGAAGTACTGGCTGCAACTGGGGCGACGACCAAAATTTACGCTGATGGTAGTGGCCGTCTTGTTCGGCTGGAGGCTCCAGCTGTCGATGGCCAACGGTCCGTATTGACCTACGCCTACGACGGCGACGGCAACTTGTCGTCCGTCACCGATAGCTACCTCAGCGAGACAACGTACTCGTACGACAACAACGGCAATCGTCTAAGTAGCCAGGATGCGCTCGGTAATCGCATCGAATGGACGTATACCAATAGCGATCAGGTACGAACTCGCACTGAGTATCGCGTTGCGGATCCGGATGGAAATGGCGCAGCGACAGCTGCTGAGCCCCTGACGTATCGATACATCTATGACAATCGCGGCCAAATGACGCATGCGATTGATCCAACAGGCGGCGTGACGCACTACGTCTATGACAGCGCCGGCAACCAGACGCAGCGCCGGTTGTTCGTAGGCGGCCACTACGATGTATCCGGTCTTAGTGTTAGCGCTGTCCCCTCTGCGAATGCAGTCGATACGTGGATCGG
>JBCBZK010000137.1:0-9504 GCA_039815365.1 Pseudomonadota bacterium
CACGTAGGGCTGAAGTCTGAACGCGCTTCACATTGGGTGCAGTGATGGTGCTCACAATATGTGCAGTCACTAACCCTGCGTCTTTGCTGGCGTTTTCAGCTTTCAACCTGTCGAAAGAGTTAGTGCAAGGCCTGTGCCACTCTGAAACGGCCTTCGCTAGCTCTCGATAAAAGTCATGAAAAACAGATTGTTAGGTGACTATTCGCCGATTGGTTCAGATGAATGATATGTAAAGTTGTTGTCGGCAGTTTCGATACAGTTGCGATCGCTAATACGTAAGTTATTGATAAAAAAGAAGAAAAAAATTGTCGCAGAAGCAAGACATAGGTGCCGCGCATGGGCAACAGCGGTTTTGCTGCGACAAGCCGGTCTGGTTCACAGTTTTTTGAGTTGCCCCCCACCGGCAACCGTAGCTTAAAGCAGTCGTATGTCCGTGAGCGCGATGCTTGAACACGTTGTATTGCAACGGTTTCGCGGATGCTACGTCTAATCGGTTGCGGTGCAATGCTGCTGCGCCGGTTGTGGCTGTCTTCTATTCGAGACATTACCCGCAGGCAACTGCGTTCCTATACTTCAACCATATTTCATGGTTCCTGACCGCCGGACGTCAGATGTGTATGGCGCAACCTGCGTGCGTAGGACGTGCAGCACAGTTTGCTCCATAGCGACGGCAGCGCAGAAGGAAGTGTGAAGTTGTTAACAGAATACATAACGACCGGTAGTCACCATGTGCATTACGTTCAATTAAGCACAACGGGGCGGAAGACAATAAGCATCTTGTACAGATGACATTTTCCCTCCAGGTGGCACCGGCGTTGTTTCGAGACAACGAGGTGACTCCATGAATACAGTGGTAACCGTGACAAAACGAGTATCTACAATTTCCCGCGCTCTGGCTGCCGTCGCAGCAATCGCTATGCTCGCAGGCTGCAATAATGGCGGCGACGAGGGTGATCAGGTTGGGTTCGGCTCCGGACAGGCGCCAGACCCGGTAGCGCTCGAGTTTCCGATCGTTTACGTAAAGCGGCCATTGCCGGTTGACGATGACGGTGCGCCAGTGGTCGAGGACTTGCGTGAGGTGCTGACCTTTAACATTGGCGCCGATCTGTTCTTCCGTGACCGCGCGTCGCCGAGTACGCCAGATGTGGACATTACCGGCGCGCTAACAGAGGGACTTGCTGATATTCGCGACGTTAGTGTGTCGTTCGATGCCACCAAAGTGGCCTTTGCGATGCGCTGGCCGTTTGACGAGAACCTCGACGAAGAAGAGCAAGTCACTTGGAATATTTGGGAATACGACATTCCTACACAGGCATTGCGTCGTGTCATCGCATCAGACATTACCGCTGAAGCAGGTCACGATATCTCGCCGCGGTACTTGCCCGACGGTCGGTTGGTATTCAGCTCGACGCGACAACGCCGCTCGGCTGCGATCCTATTGGACGAAGGTAAGCCGCAGTTTCCGGCATTGGATGGCGATCGCAATGAACCTGCGTTCCTGTTGCACACAATGCAACCGGACGGCACCGAAATTGATCAAATCGGCTTCAACCAAAGCCATGAATTGAATCCGATTGTGCTGGACGATGGCACCGTTGTGTTCAGTCGCTGGGATAATGTCGGCCCGAACAACGCATTCAACTTATACAAAGTGAATCCGGACGGCACTGGTTTGCAATTGTTGTATGGCGCAAACAGCCACGACGTTGACAACGACGGTCAGGAAGAGCAGTTCATGCAGCCGCAGATCCTGCCCAACGGCACGTTGGTCAGCCTGCTCAAGCCATTCGTCGGTGAGAACACGGGCGGTGCATTGGTCGACATTGATGTCACCAATTTCCTTGAAAATTCACAAGCGAGTCGTAACGCCGCAGGCGCGCAGGGTCCGGCGCAAACGCCAGCGACGATTAACAACGTCATTGCTGCTGCCGATCAGGTATCCCCGGGTGGTCGTTATCGCTCGGTGTACCCGCTGCGCGACGGAACCGACCGGCTGTTACTCAGTTGGAGCCAATGTCGACTGGAAGATATCGAAGGCGTTATTTTGGCTTGTACCGAGGATAATCTGGCTGATCCTGCCTTGATTGACGCGCCGTCGTTGTACGGCATCTGGATTTACGACAGACGTGATCAGACGCAGCTGCCTGTCGTAACGCCAGAAGAAGGTTTTATTTTCTCTGACATCGTGGCCGCCGAGCAACGCGCGCTCGCGCCTGTGCTCCTGGCTGGCTTGAATCGCTTTGAGCTCGACCCCGGTATCGCAGACGACGGTGTTGGTGTGTTGCACATTCGCAGTGTCTACGATGTTATGGGTGTCGACACAGCGGCAGGTGGTATCGACACACTCGCTGATCCTGCGCAGACGCTTGCGGCAGCCAGACCCGCGCGGTTCTTGCGCCTCGAAAAAGCGGTGTCGATTCCGGACGAAGAGCTAGTTGATATTCCGAACTCGGCTTTTGGTGCGAGCATTGGGCAAGGCATGCGCGAAATCGTTGGCTATACGATGATCGAGCCAGACGGATCCGTCATGGTGAAGGCGCCGGCGGACGTCGCCCTCGGCATTAGTATTGTCGATGCAAACGGCCGTCGCATTGGCCCGCGTCATGACAACTGGATGCAAATTCGCCCCGGCGAGTTGATGACTTGTAATGGTTGCCATGACGGCAGCAGCGGTTTGTCGCATGGTCGCAATGATGCGTTCGTCTCGGCGCATGATGGTGCGGTGACAACCGGTGTGCCCTATCCGAATACGAACGCTGCATTCTTCGCAGACGTCGGAGAAACGATGGCCGAAGTTCGTGCGCGCTCTACATGCGCGAACGATTTTTGTTCGTCTCTGACGCCTTCGATGAACCTGATTTATCAGGATGTCTGGACCGATGCAGCCGCAGCCGGACGCGCCCCGGATGTTGCGTTTCAACGCGCCTACACGGATCTGGAAACAACGGCTCCAACAACGTTGGGTTGCCAGCAGGACTGGGAGGCGAACTGCCGCTCGGTGATCAACTACGAAACCATTATTCATGGCCTGTGGTCGTTACCGCGGCAAACGCTGGATGCTGCCGGCAATGTTGTCAGCGACTTCACTTGTGTCGCGTGTCATTCCGATCGCGATGAAGCCAACCAGCTACGTGTGCCGATTGCGCAACTTGATCTTGGTGATGGCTTGTCAAATGACAACCAGGACCAGTTCAAGTCATACCGCGAATTATTGAATGGCGATAATGAGCAAGAGCTCAATATGGGTGCCTTGCAGGACCGGCTCGTACAAAACGGTGTCGATCCGGCGACGGGTGATCCGATTCTCGTCACTGTCGGTGTTGCACCGAGTATGTCTGGCAACGGCGGAAATGCGTCTCCGCGTTTCTTCTCGCGGTTCGCCCCGGGTGGCACGCATGCCGGCTATTTAAGCGAGTCAGAGTTACGTCTGTTGTCGGAATGGCTCGACATCGGCGGCCAGTATTTTAACGATCCGTTCGCGGTACCTCAGGATTAACGTGTGATCAACAAGGCGATTCAACAACTGATTTTTATCGGGCTGGCGATTGGTGTGACGATTCTGCTCGCCACTGATGCGCAGGCGCGTGAGTATCAGGTAGTCGCCGTTGCTGATCCGTTTTTGGAAATGCACACCGGACCGGCCAAAGGCTACCCGATTACGAACGTTGTTGAGCAAGGTCATAGTGTCGAGATTATTCGTCGCAAGACCGACTGGTTCAAAGTGCGAACAGAACGCGGCCGCGAAGGCTGGGTGAACATCTCGCAAATGGAACAGACGCTTGATGCGACGGGCGAGGTAACGGAGATCGAACGAATCGGTCGCGACGAATTCCTGGAGCGCAGGTTCGAGGCTGGTGTGATGACCGGAGATTTCTCAGGTGCAGACACTGTGTCCGTCTACGGTGGGTACAAAATCTCACGCAACCTGTCGGTTGAAGTGTGGGGCTCACAGCTGATTGGGAATTTCTCGAACGGCTGGCTCGGCACGGTGAACGTCGTTCACGAAGCCTGGCCTGAATGGCGTTTATCGCCGTACTTCACTTTAGGGACGGGCGTGGTACAGACCAGCCCGAAATCTACATTGGTGTCGACACCGGATCGCACAGATCAGGTGTCCTTGGTTGGCGCCGGCATACGCGGCTATGTAACGCGAAGATTTGTCTTGCGTGCCGAATATAAAAGTTATGTCGTACTTACGAGTCGCGACGAAAACGAGGAAGTGGACGAATGGAAAGTCGGTTTCGGATTCTTTTTCTAAGCGTCGTTACGCTTGGTGTGCTGACGTTGAGCGGTTGCTCATCGTTGCCGTTCTTTGGTGATCGCTCTGACACCGAAGTCGCGGAGGCGCCAGAGCAAGTGATCGAGCCGGAAGTGGCGCGTCGCGATATCGTAAAACCGAAAATCGATACTGAAGACTTCGAGATTGGTGTGTACGGCGGCCTGATGAGTGTCGAGGACTTCGGTGTCAACACAGTGGTCGGTGCAACGCTCGCCTATCATTTTTCAGAGTCGTTGTTCGTTGAGGCGGCCATCGGTCGCACTGATACCGAGGAAACGAGCTTTGAGTTGCTGAGCGGTGCGGCGCAGTTGCTGACTGACGACGAACGCGAATTTACCTATTACAACGCGTCTGTTGGCTGGAATCTGTTTCCGGGTGAGGCGTTTTTCGGTCGCAATCGTGCGTTCAACCAGTCGTTCTATTTGATTGCGGGGTTGGGCAGCACGCGCTTCGGCGGTGATGATTTGTTCACCGTCAATGCCGGTGCGGGCTACCGTTTGCTGTTCAACGACGTATGGGCGTTACGGGTCGATTTTCGCGACCATGTTTTCGATAGTGACCTGCTAGGCACGAGCAAGACGGTGCATAACCTCACCGGTCATATTGGCTTTACGCTGTTTTTCTGATGAATCAGGAGAGAATGATGCTGAATACTGCTTCACGTACCGGACGTATCGCAAAGCTCGCTGCGGCGGTATGCATTGTGATCGGTTTGACCGGGTGCGCCAACGTCGAACCTTGGGTTAAGCCATATGAACGCGACCGGTTAGCCGATCCGATCATGTTCCTGGATCACGATCCCGTATCGACGTCGTATATGCATCACGTATTCGAGTCACGCGAAGGTGCTCGCGGCGCTCAGGGCAGTGTTGGCGGCGGTTGTGGTTGTAACTAGGCAAACGTGCTGAAGACGGAGATGCACGCATGAGAATGCAAAAAATCACGGTAACCAGTCTGGCGGTAACGTTGCTCGCAATGTTCATGTGCGATGTCGCACGTGCTGCGGTGTTACCGGATGATAGGGCCGACGTGATGTATCACCGCTATGAAGGCGACAATATCACCATCGATGGGCCGTCCGTCTTGCTGCGCAAGAAGGTGGGGCAAGAGTTTGTCGGTCTCGGCGAACTACTACGTCGATATGATTACCAGCGCATCAATCGACGTTGTGACCACGGCGAGTCCGTACACCGAGGAGCGCACGCAAACCTCCGTAGGCGTGGATTACCTGCGCGGCGGCACGATGATGTCCGTTGGGGTGACGCAGAGCGATGAGTCTGATTTTGAAGCGAGAACATACAGCTTTGCTGTCTACCAGAACTTGTTTGGCGACCTGACAACGGTCACGCTTGCTTACGGGTTGGGCAACGATGTTGTTGGTATGTCCAACGATCCGACCTTTGCCCGCGATGTTCAGCGGCAGTCTTACGGTGTTGGTATCAGTCAGATTCTGACGCGCAACCTGATCATGAGCCTGAATTTTGAAGGCATTACCGACGAGGGATTCTTGAATAATCCTTATCGTTCTGTCCGCTATCGCGACGATTCAGTCGGCCGCGGCTACAGTTTTCAATCGGAGTTGTATCCGAATACAAGAACCAGTGCCGCGGTGTCAGTCGGCGGTCGATACTATCTGCCATACCGCGCGGCGGTGAATGCCGAATTCCGCTATTTCTCTGACACCTGGGGTATTACCGCAAATTCGTTCGAGGTCGGTTACACCCACCCTTGGCGCGATAACCTGACGTTTAGCACTCGCTACCGGCATTACACGCAAGATCAGGCAGATTTCTATGCGGATCTGTTCCCGCGGATTGACGCACAGAACTTCCTCGCGCGTGACAAAGAGCTGAGTACGTTCACCAGTCAGGCGATTCGCGCCGGCGTTGCATGGGACTTTGGTCGCGAAGGTATGGGGCCGCTAGATCGCGGTCGCTTGTCATTCTTCTGGGATCACCTGTTCATCGATTATGAGAATTTTAGTGACCTACGCGTCGATGGTGCTCCGGTGGGCGGCGAGCCACAATTCCAGTTGGATGCCGATGTTGTGCAACTGTTTCTGTCGTTCTGGTACTAGTTCAGTCGGTCGATGATTGCGGTAGCGCCGGTGGCACCCACAAACCGGTAAAGCGGCGTTCACGCAACGCGATTAACTGCACCATCGTACCAATCGTCGCGTCATTGTCAGCGCCAACAACAATGTAGATATCGGCGCCTCGCGCGCGCGGCCACGAGTAGACGAATCGTCCGTATTCGTTTTGTATGGTGATCAGTGCCTGTCGCAGGGCGGCTGGAAGCACCGTCATATCGTTCAGCGCTTGTGACGTGGTCATAACGATGCCGGACAGCAATTCGTAGTGCTGCAGCGCGGTCATTGGGTGTGTGTCAGATACGCCCGTACGTACGTCGGTTAACACTGTCGACGTACGCCAACGAGCTCTGGCTAACGCACCGACCTCGAGGAAGCTGTCTGAGCTGAGGACCATGGCGCTGGTGCGCATGCCTAGCGAAATCGATTCACAGCCATCGCCGAGCGCTGCTTCTGTCTGTGCAATAAACGTATCGACGAATTCGTTGTCAATCCGACGACCACGCGCTACGTACGCATTGACGGTAGGCAGTATTGCTTTGGCGAGAATGTCGATATTGGTGTCGGCGTAGAACGAGTCAGGTACTGCAAGATAGGCGTCGAACGCTGCAGGGGTGCTTAATTGCTGTTCGACAACACCATTGCCGAGCGCAGAGGCGAGGGCTTCTTCGAACAATCCGAATGCAACGACATTGCAACGGTGGGTGCTGCGAGCGAATGCGTCGGACAGCTGTCGTGACTGCTCGGACGTCTGGTGTGCCAGCCAGAAGTGAATGTACTCGTGAGCCAGGACGGGTAACCGGTTCTCGGCAGAATCGCCGCGTGGGACTTCCACATAAATCAGATTGTCATCGAGCGTTGCCAGAGATCCCGCGCTGGCGCCTGGAATGGCAATCAGCGTCGCCGTGGGCGGCGCATCGGCTGGTGCAATCAGGAATTGTCGGATGCGAGCGAGCAAGTCACGCATGTCACCGCGTTCAAAGATCGATTGCATCTGCACTTTCATACGCCCTAGCGAGGTTCTGTCAGTGTCCTGCCAGTCTTTGGCAAACAATGGCGAGAAATAGGCGATAAGTTGATGCTGGACCGGATCATCGAACGATGTCGTCCGCCCGGCGAGGGTTCGAGCGCCGTTGGTTTGACGCCCTGAGTGACTTGCCAAATCAGCTATGGGCGGCAGCGGGCTCGTTGAACGCGCTGTGGACTGCGCCAGTGTGGCGAGTCGGTTTCGCGCAGCCCGCCATTCATCGAGTTTGCGAGCAGCCGTCGGGTTGCTTTCTATTTCGCTGCGCAACGCGGACGGCGCGACTGTGCAGCGAACTAACCGCGCCAGACAGTCGAGTTGATATCTCAGGTTGTCTTGCGCAGAGACACGCAGGTTTTCGCTGCTGCCAAACGCAAAATGGCCCTCGCAAGCGAGGGCCAATATCAGCATCAAAAGCCATCGTTTCATGTCGCAAGCTTAAGCGACACTCAGGGTCAGGCCAAATTTGTTATAAACGGCGATTACGACTAGGCAGGAAACCTTCCGCCTCTGCCAGAGTGCCTAACGCCTCTTCCATAATGCCGCGCGCACGCGCCGTCATTCTGTAGAGGTAGTTATGCAGCGCCTGATCCTCATCGTTACGCGATTCGCATTGCGAGCTGTACTCTTCGAACGCGCATAGATTCTGGACGAGGTCGGCCGTGTGTTTCGGGCATTCGCATTCTACAGTGGTGCTGGTTCGCGCAAGTTGCGCAAGCTCAACATCATTAAAACGACGTCGTGGTGTGTCGTCCTGTGGGTTCACTTCGATTTGCTGAGCCCGTGCCGGTGCAACATCTTCCAGTACAGGGCGGTTTTCAGCGCCGCGACGCAGCAACTGATAGAGCGTCTGTGTCGTGACCGGAGAGCGCAGCAATTCGATGCGATCGGCGGCGAGTGCTTCGAGATCTTGCTTGGTGCCGAAGTTGAACAATACGATGACACGACGGGTGCCTGACAAACGACGAAGTTTGCCAACAGTCATCCGTGTTTCGGTATTGATCACCGGGAACTCCAGCAGCAGCACGTCAGGCTCGGCGCTGCGCAGCTGATCAGCGAATTCGTCGATATCAGCAGACGCCAGACACACTTCCAGCTTGCCGGCACTATTAATACGCTCTGGCAAGTTCTCCAGGGCGAAGCCGCCGAACGCAGCAACCCTGACAAGGCCGACGGACGCGACGAGCTGTAGGCTGCTGCTCTGCTCTATCAACTGATCTCGTCGTGATTTGAGTTCTTCTGTCGATAAATTAGCGATCTGGCCGATTGATGAACCGTTGTCGGACAACGATTTGAGCAATGCCAGTTTTTCAATGTCTGCTTTCGAGTAGACGCGTCTGCCGCTGTCCGTGCGGTCGGCAACGATTGCACTATAGCGTCGTTCCCAGATGCGTAATGTGTGAGTTGAAATGCCAGTCAACCGTGCGACGGCACCGATTGAATATCCTGTGGGCTTCGACGTATCGTCGATAACGTCTGTCTTCTCAGTCGCCATAATATAGTTACTCCTGGCACACGGCTGCTTCCAGCTGTATACCCTTAGTTGATCTTCGCGTCATGGACAATAACACAAAAACTTATACAAGGCTACAGCGTGTCGAAGTTTTAATTCTAGCTGTCTAAGAAATCAGAAAGAGCAGTGGCGGTGAGAGATTTGTCTTTTTTATCAATGACTTGGCCTACTGTTCCTTGCGCTACAATGCGGCCGCCCTGGGCGCCGCCTTCCGGCCCCATGTCGATAATCCAGTCGGATTCAGCGACAATGTCCAGATTGTGTTCTATTACAAAAATGGAGTGACCGGCGTCTACTAAGCGGTGTAGCACTTTGATGAGGCGTTCGACGTCGGCCATGTGCAGGCCAATGGTCGGTTCATCCAGTACATACAACGTGTGGTGCGGGTTGTCGCTGGCACGCACTGCGGCGTCATCAGGCAGGCTGCGCGCTTTGGAGAGCTCACTGACTAACTTGATGCGTTGCGCTTCCCCACCGGAGAGCGTTGGGCTGGGTTGTCCCAACGTCAGATAGCCAAGACCGACATCCTGCAACAACTGAAGGGCGTGATGAATTTTTGGATGCGCCGCAAAAAAAGTGACAGCATCGTCTACAGGCAG
>JBCBZK010000113.1:0-11578 GCA_039815365.1 Pseudomonadota bacterium
TGCGGCAACCCTGCGTCTTGAGCGCATACGCTCAAACCCTGAACGAGACCATGCGTCGATGGCAATGGTGAGTAGCTTGCACAAGCGGTTGAAGACGGTCGAGGCAACAGCGGTCGGTGCCAATCAGGCGCGGGCGCTGGAGGCGTTTCGTTGGTCACTCGAGGAGTTGCGCGTGTCGTTGTTCGCGCAAACGCTTGGGACGCGCGAGAAAGTCTCGTTACGCCGCCTTGAAAAACGCTGGGATGACATTGTCAGGATGCAAGACTGACGCGCTGTTATTGTGATGTTTGCATCGGATGCTTCGGTGTACCATTAACGACTTGCTACTCAACACAAAGGTTGTTGCATCGTGGAATCGATAACGTTCGTCAGTACTGGCGGGACGATTGATAAGGTGTATTTTGACGCGATGAGCCAGTATGAGATCGGCGAGTCCGTCGTGTCGCATATTCTGGCGGACGCTTTGGTGACCGTTCCTCATGATTTCGTTGCGCTGATGCGCAAGGACAGTCAGGATCTCACCGATGCGGATCGCGCACAGATTGTTGCCAGTATTGAGGCGCAGCCTGCCCGTCAGATCATCGTGACGCATGGTACCGATACCATGACAACGACCGCCGAGGCGCTAGCTGGTATCAAAGACAAAGTCATTGTCCTGACAGGGTCGTTGACACCCGCGCGGTTTCATACGACCGATGCGATGTTCAATATCGGTTTGGCGGTTGGCGCGGTGCAGTCAAAGCCTGCGGGTGTGTACATTGCGATGAGTGGCCAAGTCTTTGATGCGGGTTCGGTTCGTAAGAATCGTGAACGAAATTGTTTTGAACGTGTAGGCGACTCGCCTGCCGGAAGTGGCGCACTGTCGAGCGGCGCACGGGAGTAGGAAAATGACGATAAGCAGATATCGGTGGTGCATAGCCGCCGCGTTTTTGATGGTTGGCGCAGGCGCGATGGCACAAGAGCCCGACGCCATGGCCGACGTCTCTATTGAGGCGCAACCGGTGGCTGGCAATGTTTACATGCTGACGGGGCGTGGTGGCAACATTGGTTTGTACGCCGGAGACGATGTGACGTTCATCGTCGACGATCAATTCGCGCCCTTAACGGATCGAATTGTGGCAGCGATTGGTGAGATTACCGAACGACCACTCGACTATGTGCTGAACACACACTGGCATTACGATCATACGGGTGGCAACGAGAATCTCGGTAACGCGGGTGTCGTTATTCTGGCGCATGACCATGTGCACAAACGGATGAAGGCCGGACAGGTCATCGAGGCATTTGATCGCGTGGTGCCCCCGGCACCTGATGTCGCGTTGCCGACGATTACGTTTGGCAGCACGTTAACGCTTCACGCTGATGATGAGCACATCCATGGCACGCACGTGCAGCATGCGCACACCGACGGCGATACCGTTGTGTACTTTGCGAGCGCCGACGTCATTCACACCGGTGATACGTTCTTTAACGGTCTCTATCCGTTTATCGATTTGAGTAGTGGCGGAAGCATTGATGGCATGATCAAAGCGGCCGGCGCGACGTTGTTGATTGGCGATGAGGACACCCGGATCATACCCGGGCACGGGCCGTTAGCCTCCAAGGAGGACTTGCGTGCCTATCACGATATGTTGGTCAGTATTCGCGGCGCCGTTGCCGCAATGATTGCGGAAGGCAAAACGCTGGAAGAGGTGATCGCGGCGAAGCCAACCGCCGAGTTTGACGCAACAGGTAACCGTTTTGGATTCCTAAAGCCTGAGCAGTTTGTATCGATCGTTTACAACTCGCTCAGCGACGACTAACAATGATGATCGGGCCGGTGATTGCCACCGGCCCGATAACAACACATCAGCCAAGGTCGAAATTAATGCCCTGAGCCAGTGGCAGGTCGCGACCCCAGTTAATGGTATTGGTCTGGCGACGCATATACGCCTGCCAAGCGTCAGAGCCGGCTTCACGACCACCGCCCGTTTCTTTTTCGCCGCCAAACGCCCCGCCGATCTCGGCGCCGGACGTGCCGATGTTAACGTTCGCAATCCCGCAGTCCGAACCCGTCGCTGCAAGAAACTGTTCTGCATTCTGCAGGTTGTCTGTGAAGATCGCTGACGACAAACCCTGACGAACATCGTTCTGCATCGCAATCGCATCGTCAATCGTGTCGAACGCGATGACATACAACAGCGGCGCGAAAGTTTCGTCCTGGACGATTTGCCACTCGTTTTTCGCTGTCGCAATAGCGGGCGTTACGAAGTTACCAGGTTGGTCGAGAACGTCACCGCCGGTAATCAGCGTGCCGCCGGCTTTTTGCACCGCACTGACGGCATCGCTGAAACGCTGGACGGATGCTTTATCGATCAACGGCCCCATGAGCGTGTTCTCGTCCAACGGGTTGCCAATGCGCACTTGTGCATAGGCTTTCTTCAGCGTGCCGAGCAATTCCTGCTCGCGGTCGCGGTGCACAAACACGCGTCGCGTCGATGTGCAGCGTTGTCCTGCCGTGCCCACAGCGCCGAACACAATTGCCGGAACGGCTAAGTCCATATTCGCTTCGCGATCCACGATCAGTGCGTTGTTGCCGCCTAACTCCAACAAAGAGCGTCCCATGCGTTTGGCGACTTGCGCGCCGACAATGTTACCCACTTCGCAAGAGCCCGTGAACGACATCAACGCGACGCGCCGGTCGTCCACAAATGCTTTGGCCAAATCGTTGCCGTCGTCGTTGAACAGGTGGAAGATCTGCGGCAAGCCCATACCTGCGAGCGCATCGTTGCAAATCTTTTGTACCGCAACGCCACACAACACCGTTTTCTGCGACGGTTTCCAAATGACCACGTTGCCAGCCATTGCCGCAATGAACGCATTCCATGACCAAACCGCTACCGGGAAATTGAACGCCGAGATAACGCCAACGATGCCGAGCGGGTGCCACTGCTCATACATGCGGTGTTGAGGGCGCTCTGAATGCATCGTCTTGCCGTACATCATGCGCGACTGACCCACAGCGAAATCGGCGATGTCGATCATTTCCTGAACTTCGCCATCACCTTCGGCTTTGATCTTGCCCATTTCGAGGGCGACCAGGCTGCCTAGCGCGTCTTTATGATCACGCAGCGCCTGTCCACACACGCGCATGGCTTCACCACGCAGTGGTGCCGGGACACGACGCCATTCTTCAAAAGCGGCTTGTGCCGCAGCAATGACCTGTTCGTAGTCTTCGCTGCTACTGACACCAACACTGCCCAGATGCTCGCCGGTACTCGGGTTGTCTGAATCGATGTAGCGCTGCGGCGTGCCGACCGGCGTGCTGCCGATGAACGTGCCAGGGTTTTTGTCTGCCAGTTTCAACTGTGCAAATATTGATTCTTTCATCTTTAGTGTTCCTGTTGCGCGTGCCAATTAATGGCCCGTTGTGCCTGTTGCAACGGCACGCGCGGACGTGCTGCCGTCGCCGCCGTCTGCATAGAGGCGCCCAAAGCGGTTGTCGAGTATCTCACCAAGCGTGAAGCCTTCCTGGGCAACAAAACCTTTGTAGCTGTCGCTGTTGTTCAGCACTTTGTCGACAACGGCTGTGACGCCGGCGGCGGTCGTCACCTGAATCGCAGACCACAGTTTACCGGCAACCATTTGCGGATAAACCTTGTTCACGTAGTTTTCTTCGCGCAACAAGCCGTCCTGCGTACCGGTGACTGCTGCGTAAATAACGACGACGTCCTGCAAGGTCTGCGGTATTGCGTTTTCCATGATGCGTTTTAAGGTGCCGCGATCATCGCGCAGTTTCAGCCCATTCATGAGCAAACGCATGTAATCGCAATGGCCAGGGTAACGCATGGTTTTGTAATCCATGTTGCGCACTTTGCCTTTGTACGTCTCGGCAAGTGAGCCCAGCCCACCAGACGTATTGAACGCTTCATACTCGGTGCCATCAATTTGAATATGCTCGAGGCCTTCCAGAGCGATGATCTCGGTTTTCTCGCCTTCAACAATGCTTTCGCAGAGGTTCGCGTATTCGTTGATAACGCCTTCGGTAGACCAGGTCATCGAGTACTTGAGCACGTTGTTCGGATTTTGCGGCAGCGCGCCGACGCGCAGTTTGACTGATTGGACGTCATCAAAATGGCCGATCAGCTCATTCGCGGCAATGCTGATGAACCCTGGTGCAAGTCCGCACTGTGGGACGAACGCGGTGGATGCGCCCTCAGCCTGCTTGCGAACCGCTTCGGTTACAGCGACGTCTTCAGTCAGGTCAAAATAATGCAAGCCGGTCTCACGAGCCACTTCGGCAACCACCGGATTGCAATAGAAGGGCAGGCTTGAAATCACGGCGTCAGGCTTGTGTGCTTTGACGTGGGCAATCATGGCTGCTTTATCCGTCGCATCAATTTCGAACGCACGAATCGCGTCCAGGCCATGTGTATTCGCCACTGCATTGGCTGCGTCGACGCTCGCATCGCCGATCTGTACGTGGAAGTCACCAGAATCACCGAGTAATCCGGCGATTAACGCGCCAATCTTGCCGGCGCCCAGAATCAGAACTGTGTGCATCAACGTCCCCTTTAGATAGTGTGTTCCGCACGAATGGCGCGCTTGATCTGACGACGCAGGTGCCAAGCGGCCGCGCGCAGTGTGCCAATTTGCCTGCTGGCTTGCCATGCGTGGGTACATTATGTGTAGCGTGGCGCACGGTTTTGGTTTGCGCACCAGTCAACGTTTCCATCGTAACTTAATAAATAATCAGTAACTTTTGCATCTTGCGAAAGCGCTGTGGCACACTCCGCGAATGTCACATTCAACCGCACAAAATAGCTGGCATCCCGCAAGTTGGGAGAGCCGAGTCGTTAGCCAGATGCCGACCTACCCGGACGCCGAAGCGTTGCGTGGCGCCGTCGCCGATCTGTCTGCCTTGCCGCCATTGGTCACTTCATGGGAAGTCGACAAGCTCAAGTCGCGTATCGCGGCAGCGCAACGAGGTGAAGCTTTTGTGCTTCAGGGCGGTGATTGCGCTGAAACGTTCGGTGACTGCACGTCCGAGAATGTGGTCTCCAAACTCAAGATTCTGCTGCAGATGAGCCTGGTGATGCTGTACGGCATGAAAAAGCCTGTTGTACGCGTCGGTCGCTTTGCTGGCCAATACGCCAAGCCACGCTCAGCGGACACCGAGACGCGCGATGGCGTGACGCTGCCGAGCTTTCGCGGAGACCTCGTCAACCGACCGGCGTTCACCGAGAAAGACCGGTATCCCGATCCGTCGCTCATTTTGCGCGGCTATGAACGCGCGGCGCTGACGCTGAATTTTATTCGCGGCCTCGTTGACGGTGGATTTGCCGATCTGCACCATCCGGAATACTGGAACCTTGACTGGATGACGCATTCGCCGCTCGCGAAACAGTATGGTCAAGTCGCAGATGATATTTCCCGCTCGCTGGACTTTTTCGAATCGATTTCGGGCCATCCGATTCATCAGACGGGCAGCACCGAGTTCTACACCGCGCACGAAGGCTTGCACTTGCATTACGAGCAAGCGCAGACGCGTCTGCGGCGCGATCGCTGGTATGACCTGACCACTCACTTCCCTTGGATTGGTATGCGTACAGCGATGCTGGATGGCGCTCATGTGGAGTTCTTCCGCGGTATTGCGAATCCGGTCGGTATCAAGATCGGGCAAGGCATGGATACTGAATGGCTCCAGGAATTGCTGTCGGTCCTGAACCCGGACAACGAGCCAGGGCGGATTACACTGATTCACCGTCTGGGTGCCGGTAATGTTGAAGAGCATTTGCCGCGATTGATTCAAGCGGTGCGTGCGACGGGCAGCACTGTGCTGTGGGTTTGCGATCCGATGCATGGCAATACGGAGACCACTGAAGGCGGCTATAAGACGCGTCGCTTTGACAATATTCTTGCCGAGATCGAACAGTCGTTCGAAGTGCACCAGTCCTTAGGTTCGTATCTTGGTGGCGTGCATTTGGAGCTGACCGGTGACGATGTCACCGAATGTACGGGCGGTGCACGCGGGCTGACCGATGCCGATCTGCAGCGTGCGTATCGGTCGCAGGTAGACCCGCGCCTGAACTACGAACAGGCGTTGGAAATCGCGATGCGTATCGGCGGGCTAAAGCAGAGCGCCGCGCGGCGGTAACTTGGCGCTTGCAGTGGCCGGCTGCGGCCCGCGTTAGATGCTTCGCAACTAACAGATGCACCGCCTCAACGCGACCGGCCGCGCCGCGAACCTACATGACGTAATGCGTCAAACGCCTCATCATCGGTGATGGCGCGATAATCTCCCGGCTGTAATTCGCCCAGATGCCACGGACCGATACGATGTCGCACGAGTCGTAACGTCGGGGCGCCTGCCGCTGCCGTCATCCTGCGTACCTGGCGGTTACGACCTTCGGTGAGCACAATATCCAGCCAGTGATCCGCGACGCTCTTGCGAAATCGAACGGGCGGTGTTCGCTCCCAGAGCCGTTCGGGGCACGCGATCGGCGTTGCGCTGTGGGCACGCGCCGGACCGTCCTTCAATGACACGCCGTGCTCGAGCCGATGGGCGACATCCAGCTCAACGTCGCCTTCGACCTGGGTCCAATAGTGTTTCGTGGTTTTGTTTCTGGGCGACGCGATGTGGGCTTGCAGTGCGCCGTTGTCAGTCAACAGCAGTAGTCCCTCGCTGTCGAAGTCCAAACGTCCCGCTGGGTAGACGCCCGTAACCTGCACATAGTCTGCCAACGTTGCTTTGCCGTCCGTTGCCGTGAACTGCGACAACACACGGAATGGCTTGTTCAGCAGGATCATTGTCACGCGGTATCTTCCTTCGCTCAGCTAACGCTCCCATCGGGAACAGATGCGATACAATAATGGCTTACGCGCGGTGAGAGTACCGTGCTTTGTCATTTGGGGACATTCAGTATGCAGTACGACAAGATTACGGTGCCTGCCGAAGGCGAGCCGATCACCCTGACACAGGATCACCGGCTGGAAGTGCCGGATCAACCGATCATTCCTTACATCGAAGGCGATGGTATCGGCATCGACGTTACGCCGGTCATGATCGACGTGGTCGATGCGGCCGTGAAGCTCGCCTATGGCGACAAACGCAAGATCTCGTGGATGGAGATTTATGCGGGCGCAAAAGCCAGTCAGGTGTATGAGAGCGCGACGTTCTTGCCCGAAGAAACGCTGGACGTACTAAAGCGCTTCGTCGTGTCGATCAAAGGGCCGCTTGCAACGCCGATTGGTGGCGGCATTCGCTCTTTGAACGTGTCCATTCGCCAGACACTCGACTTGTACGCCTGCGTTCGCCCAATTCGCTACTTTCCCGGCGTCAACACGCCCATGAAAGACTCCGAGCTCGTGAACATGGTGGTGTTCCGTGAGAATACCGAAGACATCTATGCGGGCATTGAGTATCCAACAGGCTCGCAAGAGGCACAGAAGCTCATCAAATTCCTGCAGGAAGAGCTCGGTGTTACCAAGATTCGCTTTCCTTCCAGCTCAGGCATCGGCATCAAGCCCGTGTCGCGCGAAGGCTCGGAGCGATTGATCCGCAAAGCGATCAACTATTGCATCGATAATGATTTGTCTTCCGTGTCGCTCGTACACAAAGGCAACATCATGAAATACACCGAGGGTGCGTTCTGCCAGTGGGGTTATCAATTAGCCGCAGAGGATTTCGGCGCTGAACCGAAAGACGGCGGCCCTTGGTTGACGTTCGAGAACCCGCGCACGGGTAACGAGATCATCATCAAGGATGTGATTGCCGATAACTTCTTGCAGCAGATTCTGTTGAAGCCAGAAGAGTACGACGTGATTGCTACGTTGAATCTGAACGGTGACTACATTTCCGATGCGTTGGCGGCACAGGTCGGTGGTATTGGTATCGCGCCCGGCGCGAATATCGGCGACGGCATTGGCGTATTCGAAGCCACGCACGGCACAGCGCCGGGCTTTGCAGGCAAAGACCGCGTCAACCCTGGCTCACTGATTCTTTCGGCAGAGATGATGTTGCGTTACATGGGTTGGAACGAAGCCGCTGATCTGATCGTCAAAGGTATCGGCGACACGATCGCGAACAAAGAGCTGACGTTTGATCTGGCGCGCCTGCGAGAAGCGATTCGTGCGCCGAAACGCACGGCTCCGGTGGCCGGCAAAGAAGATGTCAAAGAAGAGCTGGAGCAACTCATTCCGGGCGCCAAGCTGCTCGGAACGAAAGGCTTCGGTGAGGCAATTATTCGTCATATGAAAGGCGAATAGGGCAGCCGGATGTCTGAGGTGTTCGACGTCAATTGCACGCAGTGCCCGCGACTGGCGAGCTTTCTGAGCGATGTGCGCGCACAACACCCGGAGTATCACGCCAGACCAGTGCCGCCGTTCGGTGATCCGGACGCGCGGTTGCTGATCGCAGGTCTTGCACCAGGCATGCATGGTGCCAACGCGACTGGCCGGGCGTTTACCGGAGACTACGCCGGTGTGTTGCTGTACGAGACGCTGCACGCGCTGGGGATTGCCAGCGCGTCTGAGTCTTTGAGTGCCGATGATGGTCTTGAGTTGTCGGGCACACGGATCAGCAATGCCGTGAAGTGCCTGCCGCCGCAGAACAAACCGATAGCGGCCGAGGTCAACGCCTGCAATCACTTTCTGGCTGCAGACGTTGCCTCGTTGCCGCCGGGCGGCGTTGTTGTGGCGTTAGGCGGGATCGCGCACAAAGCGATCTTGCGTGCGCTTGGCATGCGTCAGGCGGCGTTTAAATTCGCCCATGCCGCGGAACACCGGCTGTCCGCAGACATGACGCTGATCGATTCCTATCATTGCAGTCGATACAACACGAACACCGGACGGCTGACGACGAAAATGTTTGTCGATGTCCTCACGCAAGCTGCGAAAAAGGCAGGTGTCGGGCACTACGCATGAGTGCGGAACATGCTGAAGCGGCGTTCGATAGCAAAGCGTTCTTGGATGGCCTGTCGCATCGACCCGGCGTTTACCGGATGTACGACAGCGACGATGTCGTTATTTATGTCGGCAAAGCACGAGACCTTAAGAAGCGTGTGGCGAGCTACTTCAGCGGTCGCGCCAAGGATGCCAAGACTATGGCGTTGGTCGAGCGCATTTGTCGTATGGAAGTCACGCTGACGAACACAGAGTCTGAGGCGCTGTTGCTCGAACATACGTTGATCAAACAACATCGCCCGCGTTTCAATATTGTGTTGCGCGACGACAAGTCCTATCCATGGATACGAGTCTCGGGGAAGCACGCTTATCCAAGACTGTCGTTCTATCGCGGTCGCAAGCGCGGCAAAGACGATTTTTTCGGGCCCTATCCAAGCGCTGCCGCAGTAAAAAACACACTCAATGAGTTGCAAAAACTGTTTCAGGTACGCCAGTGCCGCGACAGTTTTTTTGAGAATCGCTCGCGGCCTTGTTTGCAATACCAAATCAAACGTTGCTCCGGGCCGTGTGTCGGCTTGATTAGCCCGGAGGACTACGCACGCGATGTGCGCGACTCAACGAATTTCCTGAAAGGTCGCAATCGCGATGTCATCAACGGCTTGGTGCATCGCATGGAAACGGCGTCCGCGGAGCTTGATTTCGAACTTGCGGCACGCTTGCGCGATCAGGTCGCAAGGCTCAAGCGCATCGAAAGCGAGCAACATGTCACCACGCGCAACGACACCGACGCGGACATATTAGCGCTGCATCGCACGGCATCGACGGTATGCGTAGCCGCGCTGTTTATTCGTGGCGGGCGCATTCTTGGTAGTCGTAGCTTTTATCCGGCCAATGCGCTGACGAGTGAAGACAGCGAAGTGCTCAGCGGATTTCTGGGTCAGTTTTATCTTGACCGTGAATCGCCCAAGGAAGTGATCGTGCCTATGGCCGTCGACGACGCCGACTGGATAGCAGCGGCGTTGTCCGAACGCAGCGGGCACAGCGTCGTCATCAAGCATCAGGTGAGAGGCGATCGCGCGAGCTGGCTTGCGATGGCACACGACAACGCTCGACAGGGGGCGAATCTCGAAGCCGCAAGCCGCGCAGGCGTGGCGCAACAGTTGGCCCAGCTCGCCGAGACTTTTGATATGCCGAATGTGCCTGCGCGCATCGAGTGTTTTGACATCAGTCACACAGGGGGCGAGGCAACGGTAGCGTCATGCGTTGTGTTTGGCAGTGACGGGCCGATCAAGGCCGACTATCGACGCTTTAACATTCAATCTACCGATACCGGCGATGACTATGCGGCGATGCACGAGGCGCTCACACGCCGTTACGCGCGCGTTAAGAAAGGCGAAGTCGCCATGCCCGATGTCGTGCTGATTGACGGTGGCAAAGGTCAGTTGCAACAGGCGCGTGATGTGATGGCCACTTTTGAGTTGGAACACATTATGTTGATCGGTGTGGCGAAAGGCCGTTCTCGCAAAGCCGGTGCTGAGCAGTTATTCATGATTGATGACCCGTTGCCCGTGCTGCTGCCACCGGACTCACCCGTACTGTTGCTGATCCAGCGCGTGCGCGATGAGGCGCATCGCTTTGCAATTGCCGGGCATCGCGGGCGCCGCGCGAAAGCGCGCAAAGTGTCTGGTCTACAGGGGATTGAAGGGCTCGGCCCAGTTCGCCGCCGGGAGCTGTTAACGCAATTTGGTGGCCTTCAAGGTGTGCGTCGTGCGAGCATCGACGATCTGACCAAACTGAAGGGCATCAGTCGCAAGCTTGCCGAACGCATCTATCTTGAGTTTCATCAATCGATAGACGGGCACAATGAGCCAGCCGACGAGACGCACGATCCATGAAATTGAACCTTGCTAACAGTATCACCGGATTCCGGATTCTGGCGATTCCGCTGTGCGTTGTATTGTTCTATCTACCGTTTGACTGGGCACGCAAGGCGGCCGCCTTGGTGTTCGCGTGCGCCGCTATCTCGGACTTTGTGGATGGCTGGATCGCGCGCAAATTCGACCAGATGACCGCGTTTGGCGCCTTTCTCGACCCAGTAGCAGACAAACTGATCGTGGCGACGGCGCTCGTGCTGTTAGTTGATACTGATGGGCGTTGGAGCTGGGTGATGGCAATTATCGCCGCTGTCATTATCGGTCGCGAGATCACCGTCTCGGCGCTGCGAGAGTGGATGGCGAGCCAGCAGGCGAGCGCGCAAGTTGCCGTGTCTATGGTGGGCAAAGTGAAGACGACATTCCAGTTGATCGGTCTGTCATTCATGCTCTGGGGAGACACGCTGTGGGGGCTGCCGATTTACGAGTTAGGCTTCGCGGCATTGCTCATTGCGGCGGCCATGACTTTATGGTCCATGTGGATTTATCTGAGCGCTGCCTGGCCTGTTCTTAGCCGTTCGGAGTAAGCGCTTGACAGGCTAGGGGGCTTCAGTACAATGGCGCGCCCTGCTAGAGAACTTGTGTCTTAGCAGGGTTTGCGGGTGTAGCTCAGCTGGTAGAGCGGTACCTTGCCAAGGTACAGGTCGACGGTTCGAACCCGTTCACCCGCTCCAGGCTAGAAGCCCGGTTGTGCGTCCCATCGAGATGAGCGATGAGTACAAGGCTGCTCAAGCGAAGCTCGTGAGCGAGCACATCACCAAGCA
>JBCBZK010000198.1:0-3800 GCA_039815365.1 Pseudomonadota bacterium
CGTCGGCATTCGTAACGCCAGTGCTATGTTGGTGGATTTCAGATCAATGCAGGTCGTTGCATCTGTTGGTTCGGCGGCATTCTTCGATACCGCTATTGCCGGACAAGTCGACGGTACCAGAGCAAAACGCTCTCCAGGCTCAACGCTGAAACCGTTCGTTTACGGTCTGGCGATGGACCAGGGTTTGATCCATCCGATGAGCATGTTGAAAGATGCGCCCAAACGATTCGCCGCCTATACGCCTGAGAATTTTGACCGCGGTTTCATGGGTCCGGTATTCGCCCGCGATGCTCTGGTGTACAGCCGCAACGTCCCGGCGATAGACTTGCTGGCGCGCGTCGGTCATGAACGGTTTCACGCATTTCTCGAAGACGGTGGCGTTGCCGATTTACGCGCGCCGGACCACTACGGACTCGCGATGGTGTTGGGCGGCAATGAGCTCACAATGCATGAGCTCGTTCGCTTGTATGCCATGTTGGCAAACGACGGGTTTGTGCGACCTTTGATAATGCGTCCGGACGATACTGCGAAGCAGGGTCACCGGCTGCTGAGTGCCGAGGCCAGTTACCTCGTGTTGGACATGTTGCGAGAAAGCCGACGACCCGATGCGCTTGCCTTGGAGGACAGGCGCGATACGCCAGCAATTGCGTGGAAAACCGGCACGTCGTATGCGTATCGGGATGCATGGACGGTCGGTGTGTTCGGGCCTTATGTCCTCGCGGTTTGGGTGGGTAATTTCGACGGCGCAAGCAATCCTGCGCTTGTTGGACGTACCGCGGCGGCGCCGCTGTTTTTTGAAATTGCTGATGCGTTGCGTACGCAACAAGCGATGAACCCGTTACCGTCACGCCCCGAACCACATCTGAATCTGATTCAAGTTGATGTGTGCGCAAGCACCGGTGATTTGCCCGGTCGGCACTGTCCCGAAACGCGCCCGTCATGGTTTATTCCCGGGATATCACCGATCAGAGTGTCTGACGTACATCGCGCGATCCGAATCGATAACAGGACGGGCGAGCGAGCATGTCAGACAGATATCGAAGAAACGCATGAGGCTGTCTATGAATTCTGGTCGTCAGATGTATTGCAGCTGTTTCAAAAAGCCGGCGTTGCACGCAGGCAGCCGCCACCTTGGGCTGCCGGGTGTTCGTTAGACGTGCTCGCTGCGAGCGGCGCACCGCCGACAATCACGGCGCCGACGGCGCATCTCGAATACCAATTGCCACTCACCGGAACACAGCACGAACGCTTCGCATTACAGGCAACCGCTGACGCGGATGTCCAATGGCTTTATTGGTTTGCTAATGACCGGTTTATCGCAAAAGCCCCGCGTGATGAAACGGTGTTCTGGCGACCAACGCCGGGTCATTACCAGATGTTGGTCGTCGATGATCTGGGGCGCAGTGATACTACGTCTTTGCAAATCGCGTCTGTGCAATGATACTGGTCGCCTGCCGAGAATCGCGGCATAGTGTGCGCTCGATGTTAGTTTTAATCGCGGCGACAAGAGGATGAGTCATGCAAGCGCTAAGAACCCCTGATAGTCGATTCGAGAATCTTCCGGACTGGCGTTACGCGCCGCACTACACCGAGACGTTACCCGGTTACGAAGGCTTGCGGATGCACTACGTTGACGAAGGTCCGCGCGATGGTGTGGTGTTTCTTTGCTTGCACGGTGAGCCGTCCTGGTCGTATCTGTATCGCAAGATGGCGCCGGTGTTTATCGGTGCCGGTCATCGCGTTGTGGCGCCGGATCTTTTCGGTTTCGGTCGTTCAGATAAACCCGTGGACGACGCCAACTACACCTACCATTTTCATCGCAATGCGTTGCTTGCTTTTGTCGAACAGCTCGATCTCACCAATGTCTGTCTGGTCGTTCAGGACTGGGGCGGATTGCTCGGACTCACGCTGCCGATGTCGGCACCGGAACGTTATACGCGATTGCTTGTGATGAATACCGGGTTACCGGCAGGCGAGCCTGCGGGCAAGGGTTTCGCAGATTGGCGGGCCTTCAATCGCGCCAACCCGGATCTCGATGTGGGTGGTTTGATGCGGCGCGCTACGAGTGGCATGAGTGAGGCCGAAGGGGCGGCCTATGACGCACCGTTTCCCGATCAGACCTACAAGGCCGGTGTACGTCGTTTCCCCGAGCTCGTCATGCTCAAGGAGCGGGCAGACGATGCGCTCACCGATATCGCCAGTGAAGGCGTTGACACCTCATTGGCCGCGCGCTCGTTTTGGCAAGAGCAATGGACGGGTGACAGCTTTATGGCAATCGGGATGCAAGACCCTGTGCTGGGTCCACCGGCAATGCAGATGTTGCATGCGATGATCCGCAATTGTCCCGCACCGATGCAGCTCGATCATGCCGGGCACTTCGTGCAGGAGTGGGGCGCACCTATCGCAGAGGCGGCATTGCAGTCTTTTGAAATCTGATGTGCTACGACGCTTTGTGCAGCTGCATCACTTCTATGATGGATTGTTCCAGTTGCCCCACTGAAAATGGCTTGCGCAGAAAGCCGCAACTCGGGTCCACCGCTTCTGCATAACCGGAGACCAATAGCACCGGCAGGTCGGGCTTACGCTCACGCAATAATGCGGCGAGACCGGGTCCATCATGTTCACCTGGCATCGATACGTCTGAGATCAACAGATCGGGAAGACCATGTTGGTTGACATTGCTGATAGCGTCGTTGGCATTCGCTGCAATACGTACTTGCATGCCAAGTTGACTGAGCGTGCGCTCAAGCATGTGCAACAGGAATTCTCGGTCTTCTACGACAAGGACATCCATCACTTTCGAGTCGTTGTTTGCAAGCTCAGGCGCTGCAAGTGTTGTCGTCGCCGGTGCTTCAGACAGCGGCAGCGATAACGTTACCGTTGTGCCTTGATTCAGCGCGGACTCAATCGCCAAGTCACCGCCTGACTGGCGCGCGAAGCCGAAAGCCAGCGACATCCCTAACCCGGTCCCATCGCCGATCGGTTTCGTTGTCACGAACGGCTCGAAAGCATGACGTCTGGTTTCCTCGGACATTCCCGTACCGGAATCGCGCACCTCGATATTCGCCATATCGTCTTCGACGCGCAGCACTATCGCTAAACGACCACCATCAGGCATCGCGTCCTTCGAGTTCAAAATCAGGTTGAGCAGGGAGGTGGTGAGTTGCCCTTCGTCGACCGTGACATAGCATGGTTGTAAATCTGAGGTTAGCTCTATGCGTGCACCTAATGTGTTGCGGAAGATCGGCAACGCTTCGCCCAAGAAGTCATCCAGTTTCAGAACCCGGGGTCGCAACGGTTGCTTGCGTGCATAGGCGAGCAGACCTTCTGTGATCTTGGAGCCCGCATCGGTCGCCGACAAGATATCGCGGATCATGTCGTTGCTCATCGCTTTATCGTTATTCTCAATACTGAACTTCAGATTTTCAGCGGTGAGCATCACGACAGACATCAGGTTATTGAAGTCATGCGCGACACCCGCTGTAAGCTGGCCTACAGCGCGCATTTTTTCGCCTTCCGAGAGTTTTTCACTGAGCCGTCTTTGCTCAGCTTCGATTCGGATACGTTGCGCCATTTCGTCCGACAACTCTCGGGTGCGTTGGTCGACGAGTTCTTCAAGTCGCGCGTTAGCAGCGCGCTCTGTTTCTGCGATGCGTTTTTGTAATCTGCGTGACAGTAGCAATACCGCGACGGCAATGCCTAACGCGCCAACCAACCATGACAACCGCTTAAGTGTTGTTTCACGATTGACCTTGTACTCCAGCGCTGCGGTACGTGCGTCTGCAAGCTGTAATTCAATC
>JBCBZK010000123.1:0-10663 GCA_039815365.1 Pseudomonadota bacterium
ACAGAACCTGCCGAAGCGCCGGTGCCGCCATCGGTGTCAATTGCAGCGAAGGCGAGATCTGGCTGGTCGCGCGCTGGCGTTGCGGCGGTGCTCGTACTGGCAACAATCGGTACGGTATTGGCCTTGCGCCCACGGTTCGCAGCCGAATCGATTGGGCCTGTGCGTGCCGTCGTGTTGCCGGTTTCGATCAACACCGGTGACGATCAGGACGCATGGGCGGAGTACGGTTTGATGTCGCTAATCGCGACCGAGCTGTCCCGTTTCGACGCACTCACGGTCTACGACGTGCAGTCCACGATCTCCGGGCTTGGGCAAATTGGCTATGAGCGAGATGCCGAGCCCGGCGCGTTGTTCACCAGCGTGTGCGGTGCATTGGGTTGCACGCATGTTGTCGACAGCACGCTGGCCGTTGACGGCAATGGTGACACCGTTCTGGATTTCCGACTCATAACAGCGACTGACGCCGATCAGCTGAGTCGCGTTGAGGGTGGCGATATTCTTCAGGCTGGTACGCGCGCCGCAGACGCACTCGTGACCAGGCTCGTGCCAGTGCGACCGGAGCGTCCGAGCGTTGCCTCTATGTACACGGACAACCGTGTTGCGAACCAGAATTTCGCACTCGGCGTCAGCGCCACGCTACAACGCAAATTTGATAACGCCGAGCAGTACTTTGAGATCGCGCTGAAAGAAGCACCCTCCTTCGCATGGGCACAACTCTATTTATCTGACGTGTATGCACACACCACCCGATTCGAACTTGCGAGCAACACGTTGGATGCGGCGGAACGCCAGTCAGTAGATCCTCAACAAGCCATCTTCATCGCAAAAGTACGCTCCAACATTGCGCACGAGCAAGGCAGTCTTGACGCATCGATCGAGTTTGCAAACGTAATGCGCGCGCTAGCTGTGGAGCACGACGACGCGTTGGCTGAAGGTAGCGCTCTCATGAATAGCGCAGCGACGATGCAATCGATGGGGCTCAATCGCGAGGCTTTGGCGCGCTATGAACAAGCGCTAGCGATCCTCGATGCCAATAACTTTCGATTACGACACGCGCAGACCACATTCAATCTTGGCAATGCACATCTCGCGCTTGGGGAGCTCGACACGGCCGAAACGTATTATCGTGATGCCTCGATCGCATTTCGCAGCCAGGGCGCCGACACTTTCTTGTCGTACGTCGACTATGCTTTGTGCTCGGTGATCGCGACAAAGGCAGACTTCGACGCGGCAACGCCGTGCTTTACGCGTGTACGTGCATTGTCGGAGTCTTTGGGAGACACCGAAGGCGTGCTGCTCGTTGACACCGAACTTGCCGGCATCGCTTTGGCGCAGAGCGACGCGGCTACGGCAATCCGCCACGCACAACAGGCTTACGACGGTGCCGCTGGTTACGCGTATGTGCGATCAGTCGCTTCCGGGCAATTGGCCATTGCGCACCTAAACACGGGTGATTTGTCGATCGCCGCTGCGTTCGCCTCGGAACGCACAGACAACGATTGGTTCGATCCGCGTCAGCCGGTGGTGTTCGTTCCGGCCAGCCTGAAGCATGCTCAAGGTGACTTCGCGGGCGCCGCAGCATCAGCACGTGCGATCAAGCAACGCATCGCGGATCAATGGACGCAACCGCATCAAGCGTGGCTCGACGCCTTTGAGCGCGCCGAATCCAGCGCGCAGCCGGTGCTCACCGACTATTACGTGCTCGAACCTGACGGCCTTGTAAGCGACTGATTCACAAGGCTTTCAAAAAACTCAATGTGTGCTCAAGCACCTTGGGCCTCGTCGACCTACCGTGCACGCTCCGCACGCGCCGGCACCGCCGGTCAGCCCTCTGGAGCTCGACATGCACAAGAACACAAAAATTGATCGCCTGCTCACGACATTAGTCCTGCTACTCACTTTGGGTGCATGCAGCTCAGGGTCCGATGGCACGCCACCGATCGTCTCATCACCGCCCGCACCCACTGCCCAAAAAGCTGCGCTGCTGGAAGCCACGCAACAACGCCATGTGATCACCGAAATTGGCACAGTCGCGGCGCTTGACGTGAACGTACTGGACGGCAACGGCGAGGCGATCAGCGTCGCCCAGACGTGGCGCAGCAGCGCGCCAACTGTCGTGAGCGTGGACTCTATGGGCAACGTCACCGCACTGGGCATTGGCAGTGCTGCGATCACTGTCACCATTGATGCGGCAGAGACAACGCTTGGGGTCGATCTCACCGAACGGATCGACGTCACAGTGGTTACGCTGCAACCCAACGTTGTCATGCTGAAGGTCTCCGATCTGACGGCGCCAACCACTGTCGAACGCGCTCTGACGGACGGCAACGTCGTCGCGCGACTGACGCTCACCACCAATGCCATGCCAGATGCTACGGTAGGCGATGCCGTTTTGCTCTATGATCTCAGTGTCATCGGCGAGGTGACCGAAGTGATCAGCGTTGCTGACAACACGATCATTGATGTGACGACGCGCGGCATCAGCACAGTGGTTTCCGATGCGATGATCGATGTCACTGCAACGCTCGATGACCTCGTGTTCCCCGCAAGCTTTGTCGTGCCCGTGGAGCAAAGAGCCGACACCCTAAAAGCAAACGTGCGTGCTCCGAACGAGCGACTCGGTACCGTCGCTGCGCCGAGCATCAACACGTTGCTCGACAACATGTTCGATGGTGAATTTGGAATCACCCTGGGCGGTGGCTTCAAGTGCAGTTCATCTATCGAAGATGCTGAATTGACCCTTACGAGCAATCTAAATCCGGATTTGAACTATCGGGATATCAGCGTTAACTACACTGAAGGCGTCACAGGCGGTGTGTTCGAAAGTGCCAAGATTACGCTTGATCTCGATGCCGATATCACCTTCGACGGCTATATCGACTGGACTACCGAACTGCAAGGAAAAGTCACTTGCAAGCTTCTGTTAGCGGCACCGTTCTACCAAGCAGGGCCAGTTGTCATCTCGCTACCTATCGGCGTTGAATTCTCGATAGATGTCACCGCTAGCTCGATTGACGGTCGCGCGAACGTGAGCGGAACGATGCCGTATCGGGTCTCACTGGTTGCCGGTTATGACACTGACGGCGGCGTCCCGTATCTCGACGTACCCGTCGACGTTGTGGTGGATACCGATGACCTCGTCGTGTCCTATGAGATACCTGACGCGGGAGACCCGAACACGCTACGCAGCCAACTCAAAACAACGTTTGCCGGGTTCATCGCACCACGCGCCGGCGCTGGCATTGGCGCTAGCATTGGTATCTACAAAGTCCTCGATCATCTCAAAGGCGGCCTTGAAGGAACGCTGGACATCGCTACTGCCGAACGTCAAGCCAGTGAACCGGGGTTCAAAAGCACGCTGAAGCTGGAAGCGTTCGGTAAGCGAAAACCGGAAGACCCACTTTTTATGTTCGCCGCGCCACCGCTCAATGCATTCCTACCAGTGCTGTTTGTCATACAGACCGTCGTCGACTTTGAAGCATTGCTGACGTTCGAAAGACGCCTCGCCTTATCGCAAACACCCAGTGGCGTAACGCAGATTTCCGAACAAGACGCCTTCGTAGGTACTCCAGTTGATTTCTCATTGACGCTCGCCGATCCAACGTTCCGGTCGCTGTATCAGATCGAACGCGTTGTTGTGTACCGTGTTGAAGGCACCGGACTCAGTACCTCACTCAGCGAATACACGCGCATCGCCGCCGACAGTGGGCAAACGCAATTCGACTGGCGATGGACACCGGAAGCGAATGACGCGGGAATCGTCAGGTTCGTACCTTTCGTTACCAGCAGCATAGTGCCAGGCGCAGTATTCCAAGCAGATGACATTTTCGAGATCAGCGTGCTCGATGACGCAGGTCCAACGACAATTGACAATCTGCTTTCTGCGTCCGTTAGTGTGCGTGGAACGATGCGTCTCATTACGCCATCCAGCTCGGACACGGTCGACATCAATGAAACAGAAAACATGGAGAATCCTTTCAACGCAGATGCCCGCGCCAGCGCATTGAATCAGGACATTCTTGTCCAAGCGACAGCAGCATTCGGCGTGTTGCGTGTGAGAATTGATGTCGATACGCGTTACTGCGGATCGTTGAACATTGACGCATCGGCCAGTTTGCGACAGTCAGTTCGCAATTTCCGTGCTGGTGAGACGTTCAGTGTGGCCGGCAGCTATAGCGGGCCACGCAGTTTCGACTTGGGCGGCGACGATAACTCTCGTTCATCGGTTGAAATCGAAGTCAACGCGGCTGGCTCTCTGGATGACAAGCTCACCGGTGGGGGTCAAAGCTCGGACGGCTACTACGAATTTTACTTCAACGGGGATGAAAACGGATGGAGCACCGATCCTGACTATAACTACAGAGGTGGCAGTGCAGCATGGGCTATTGAGCCAATTATAACCGGCCAAGGATCAAACGTCGTAAGCGCAAGGTTCTCCAATGACGCTGAAGTTGATGTGAATTTCAGTTGCATCGATTTCGATTCCGACGCTCGCAACAGGCTGGAACTTACGTACACCGTCGGTTTGAGCTCGCTATAAGATTCAGCATCAGTGTGAATCGAGTTTGCTCTTTAGAGTCAACGACAGTTCGTCGCTGTTTGATGTGAGTCTAGGCGCGCTGAACGACACGGCTGACAACGGCATCGCTGGTGATCGAAGCGATCAGTAACGCAGTGTCAGAAACGAACGAGCGCCGAGCCCCAGGTGAATCCGCCACCGAATGCTTCCAGCAACAGCAGTTGCCCGCGTTGAATGCGCCCATCTCTAACAGCGACATCCAACGCCATCGGTACTGACGCCGCTGATGTATTGCCGAAATCCTGCACGGTCAGCACGACTTGCTCCATCGGCATGCCCAAACGTTTTGCCGTCGCCTTGATAATGCGAAGATTCGCCTGGTGCGGCACTAACCAATCGATGTCGGACTTATCAATGCCATTCGCCTCCAGCGTGACATCGACAATATTCTCCAGCGTTTTAACGGCGACTTTGAACACCTCGTTACCCGCCATCTGAATATTCGCTTCACCACGAATCACATCAACATGCTGCTTCGATGGGCCGGCATCGACTTTGAGCAGATCACGATAACGTCCGTCCGCACCAAGATGCGTTGAAATCACACCGGCATCTTCATCTGGCTTCAGAATCACTGCACCAGCACCATCACCAAACAACACGCACGTGTTGCGATCCGTCCAATCAGTAATACGCGAGAGTGTCTCGGCACCGATGACTAACGCACATTTGGCGACACCGTTTTTCATGTATTGATCGGCAACGCTGAGTGCATAAATGAACCCAGTGCAGGCAGCCTCGAGCGAAATTGTCGGGCAAGGGCCTATGCCAAGTTCTTCCTGGATCAAGCAACCGACGTTCGGAAACACCTGATCGGGTGTCGTCGTACCGATTGCAATAAAATCGATTTCATCCGGGGTGACACCAGCGGCTTCCATCGCGTTGCGGGCTGCGTGGATTGAGAGCGTTGCAGTAGTTTCGTCATCTGCAGCAATGCGACGACGCTCTATGCCTGTACGCGAGCGGATCCACTCGTCGGACGTATCCACCATCGTCTCAAGCTCTGCATTCGTTAAAATGCGTTCTGGCAGATAGCTACCGGTTCCTGCAATACGTGAGTACATCAAGCCGCCTCGCTCGTAAGCCAACGGTGAATCTCCGCCGGCAAATTATCTTGTATTTCCAACAAGGCAGTTTCGATGGCGTGCTCGAACGCAACGTCATCTGCCCCACCGTGACTCTTGACCACAATACCATTGAGGCCAACAAAACTCGCGCCATTGTAGGCGCGCGGATCCAATTGTTGTTTTAAGCGCCGCAGCGACGGCAACGCAATCAAACCTTGCAGCTTTGATAACAGCGAGTGTTCGAACGATTGCCGAAGAAATCCAGCGACCAACGAAGCGGTGCCTTCCATTGTCTTTAGCGCAACGTTTCCGGTGAAGCCGTCGGTGACAACCACATCGGCGCGATGCCGCGAAATGTCATTGCCTTCGACGAAACCAATATAGTTAAGCCCACTGTGCTCGAGTAACTGCGCAGCTTCGCGGGTGATCTCGTTACCTTTCTCTGCCTCAGAGCCAATGTTCAACAAACCCACACGTGGCTTCGCATGCCCTTGCAACTGGGAAACCACAATGCTGCCCATCACGGCGAACTGAAACAGTTGCTGTGCATCGCAGCGGGCATTCGCTCCAACATCCAGCAAATACACACGCCCTTCTGTTGACGGGATCTCAGCCATGATGGCCGGCCGATCAATACCAGGCAGCGTTTTAAGTACGAACTTGGCGGTCGCCATCAAAGCACCGGTATTGCCGGAACTCACGCACGCGGCAGCATCACCATTTTTGACAAGGTTAATCGCCACGCGCATCGATGAGTCTTTCTTGCGCCGCACGGCATCTGCTGGCGATTCATCCATCGCAACAATCTCGCTCGCATGCACAACCGACAGCTGCGCATCATCGTGCGCAACTAACGGCTGCAGTTCGGACTGTTGCCCGACGAGCTTTAATCTGACGTGAGGGTGGCGCCGCGCAATACGTTTGGCGGCAGCCACAACGACACCAGGCCCGCGATCGCCGCCCATGGCATCGATCGCGAGTGTCGCGGTAGGTAATGGCGTGTTCACAAAAAGTGAAGGCACACGCTCCGGAGCAATAGGTATCGCGCGCTATGCGACGACGATCTCTACCGCCCGGAACCAGCGCTTACTCTTCGTCGTCTTCCACTACCGGTTGCGCAATCACTTGCTTGCCACGGTAAAAGCCATCAGGGCTAACGTGGTGGCGAAGATGCGTCTCGCCTGTTGTTGGCTCAACAGACAATGTCTTGCCTTTCAATTTATCGTGACCGCGGCGCATGCCACGTGTCGACGGTGTACGTCGGCTTTTTTGAACTGCCATAACTTTCTACTCCAATCAAAACTGTAAGGCATCAGTCGTTGTTACGATTGCCGCCTGATTTTTCTTTCCATCGCGGCTAACGCCGTCGACGCTCTTATCCGTTGTCTTTCGAACCGAGCATTGCCGCCAAATCCGCGAACGGTGTCTGCGTGTTCACCTGGCGTGACGCAAAACGCTCATCACTCGCTAACGCACCACAATCCGCTACATCTTTGTGCATCACTACCAGAGGTAGCTCCAGCAAAATCAACTCTTCAAATAGCCCTGCTAACAACAGCGATTCTTCGTCGTGATCCCAGCGCTCGAACCGCTCGGCGACTGGGGCTAAATAGTCATCCTCTGCACTCGTCTGGCACACCGCGAGATTCAACGTCCGCGACACCGATACACTGGCAAGCTCCAGGCACCGTTGGCACACCAAACCGCACTCAAACTCAATCTTGCCGCGAACCCCGATAAACCGTGGCTTGCGGTGCTCTGAAAACTCGATATCAGCAAAACCAACGGCTTCAATCGGTGCTCTTTGCGCACCGACTGCGTCCGCTTTCGACTGTGCGATCAACGCCGTTAACCGTGGCATCAAAGCCGCATCAATAGGCCCTTCATAGCGCGCGCCACGCGTTGCGGCATCTGCCAGCACAATGTTGTGGGCTGCAATGCTGTTCATAGCCGGCGAATGATAAGAACCTCACCGCGCGGTGTCAAAGAAAAGCCTGGGTAATTTCAGGATTTCAGGTACTTGCGCCGACGCGTGGTATTCACACTCGGACGCGCCAGAATCTTGACCACATACTCTTGCAGCCGCTCTGGCAACGGCGCACTGAATAACTGCTCCTGGCCATTGCCATCATCGAAAGCGATGGATTGTGCATGCAGGAACAGTCTTTTGAGGCCATCGGCGCGAAATTCCGCGTTCACTGCTGGGTCACCGTAACGCGAATCACCAGCGATTGGGTGCCCCATATGTTGCAAATGAACCCTTATTTGGTGTGTTCGACCGCTCTCAGGGCGTAACGTCAGCAATGACGCTGCCTTGCGCACCTCAATGGGCGAAACGCGCGTAATCGAAGGCTTGCCGTCTGCCGCTACGCTGACATGACGCTCTCCGGAGCGCCGTTCATTGACCGCCAACGGCGCGTCGATCGTCATGGCACCCTGCTGCCAGTTGCCAGCGACCAGCGCTTGGTAGACCTTGCTGACGCGGTCTTCGCGAAACGCGGCGTGCAAAGCGCGCAATGCGCTGCGCTTCTTGGAGAGCACGAGAACGCCACTGGTCTCTCGATCCAGCCGGTGCGCAAGCCCTAGCCCCGCCCAATCGCCACCGGCAGAGCGCAGCGTCTCGATAACACCGAAACTCAGTCCGCTACCACCATGAACCGCCATGCCGCTCGGTTTATTGATGACTAACAGCGACTTGTCTTCGAACAAAACGCGCGCTTTGAGCGTTGCGAGCGCGCTGGCGGGCGGCGCAGCTGCGGCACGCTCATCGATGTATACCGGCGGAATTCTCACTGAATCGCCGGCCGCCAGGCGCGTTGTGGGTTTCACCCGCCCTTTGTTAACGCGCACCTCGCCTTTGCGAAGCATCTTGTAAATACGGCTTTTTGGCACGCCATTGAGGACACGCAGCAGGTAGTTATCGATCCGTTGCTCCGCATCATCAGCGTCCACAATGACAAAGCGCGCTTTCGATACCTCAGTCGAACCCGTGTTCTCTTTCTCTGACAATGACTTATCCGATTGCTGCGCCCGTCGCGGCTTGCTATATTACACGGGTTACATGTGCCACTGCCCACCGGTTGGGCACACATGAGAACAATCGTCTGGGCCGGCGACGTGCGATTGCTACCGCCGCCCACCACGTTTTCGCGCAGCGTTCGATGTGATCGGGCGCCGCAAGGGACTACACCACGGTGTATCGGGCAGACTGATCTGCCAACACCATGCACGGCGTGACCGTCATTTCACATGACGACTGCCGATGCGGACATAATTTAGGGCGCCTCGCGCTTGGAACATGGCACTGATCCAGATCTTTATCGCTTTGGTTAACAGCATCGCTCAGCAAATTCTGCTGCCGCGGGCTGCATTCGTGCCACACCCGTTCACAAACCAACTGGCTCCCACCAGTGTTATGACACTCCGCATTGCGCAGTTCCGTTCGCCGTCGTGCACATCACGGAACAACATCAACAATGAAAAGAATGCTCATCAATGCAACTCAGGAAGAAGAGTTGCGCATGGCTCTGGTCGATGGCCAACGCCTCTATGAACTGAACATTGAGACCCCGTCTCACGAACGTAAAAAAGCGAACATCTACAAAGGCCGGATCACTCGTATTGAGCCGAGTCTTGAAGCTGCATTCGTGGAATACGGCGCTGAGCGTCACGGCTTCCTGCCGTTTAAGGACATCTCGCCCGAATACTATGTGAAGCAGCCGGCTGACAAAGGCCGTCCGTCGATCAAAGAAGTTCTGAAAGAAGGTCAGGACATCGTTGTCCAGATCGAGAAAGAAGAACGCGGCAACAAAGGCGCTGCGCTGACGACTTACGTCAGCCTGGCTGGCCGGTTCCTCGTACTTAAGCCCAACAAACCTAAGTCAGGTGGCGTGTCGCGCCGCATTACGGGTGAAGAGCGCGAAGAAATTCGCGAAGCCCTGTCCGATCTTGCTGTGCCTGACGGCATGAGCATCATCGTGCGCACCGCCGGTATGGATCGTACCCCCGAAGAGCTCGAATGGGACATGAACAACCTGCTCGCGGTGTGGGAGTCGATCAAAAAGGTCGTCGTTCAAAAGGAATCACCGTTTCTGATTTATCAGGAAAGCAACGCGGTCATCCGCTCACTGCGTGACTACATCAGCAATGACATCGGTGAAATCCTCATTGATGCCGACAAGCCGTACGAACAAGCGAAAGAGTTTATCGAATCCGTCATGCCGCACAACGCGGGTCGACTCAAGCGTTATCAAGACTCGGTACCGTTGTTTACGCGCTACCAAATTGAATCGCAGATCGAGACGGCGTACGCGCACAACGTGCATTTGCCGTCCGGCGGCAGCATCGTGATCGATATCACCGAAGCGTTGATCTCGATTGATATCAACTCGGCGCGCGCCACTAAAGGCGGCGACATCGAGACAACTGCGTTCAACACGAATCTGGAAGCCGCGGACGAAATTGCACGCCAACTGCGCCTGCGCGATCTTGGCGGCCTCGTCGTTATCGACTTTATCGACATGAACGCGTCGCGCAATCAGCGCGAGGTTGAAAATCGCCTGCGCGCGGCAGTTAAAGCAGATCGTGCGCGCATCCAGATCGGCAAGATTTCTCGTTTCGGCTTGCTTGAGATGTCGCGACAGCGACTGAGCCCATCGCTCGGCGAGTCAACCCATCAAACATGCCCGCGCTGCGATGGCATGGGTAACTTCCGTGCCGTCGAATCGCTCGCGCTCGCAATCTTGCGCGTGCTCGGCGAGGAAACACGCAAAGAGCGCACGGCGAAGATCATCGCGCAATTGCCTGTCGATGTGGCTACCTATTTACTGAATGAAAAACGCGACTGGGTGCAAAAACTCGAGGCACGCAGTCAGACGCAAGTCATTCTGGTTGCCAACCCGGCGTTTGAAACACCGCGTTACGAAATTCGCCGAATTCGCGACGATCAAACCGAGCTGCCAGAAAATTCTGGCTCGAGCGTCGAGCTCACCGAAGCCGAAGAAAGCAACGACACGCC
>JBCBZK010000194.1:0-4601 GCA_039815365.1 Pseudomonadota bacterium
ATTCAGCCCTTTGAGCACCGAAAAGCTGAATGCAATGAGTGGTACGGCGGCCAGTAGCGTCGAATAGACGAGACTCATCGCATGCAACGATAGTTGTCCACCACTCACGTCTCTGGCCAGACCGAACAGGTAGCGCCCGACCGTTGTCAGCAGTTGCAAGTGCAGCGGGCGAGCGCCGGCAGCAGGGTGCCACAGCCAGGAGTGTAGTGCCGAGATCAGACGTTTCATCGGGTAAATTTAACAGCTTCGAGCGCAACGGGTGTGTAGAGTAACGCGGATGACAGCTCACTACCCGGAACGCATCGTTTGTTTGACAGAAGAGACGACTGAGACGCTGTATGCGCTTGGCGAGTCAGACCGTATCGTTGGTATTTCCGGTTTTACCGTTCGGCCAGCAAAAGCGCGCAAGGAAAAACCTCGAGTCTCGGCGTTTACGAGCGCCAAGATTGACCGGATTCTCGATCTCAAGCCGGACCTTGTGCTCGGGTTCTCCGACATTCAGGCCGACATTGCCGCGGCGCTTATTCGCGCGGGTGTGACAGTGCATGTGTTCAATCATCGTTCTGTCGATGACATTCTCACGATGATCCGGGTGCTTGGCGGCATGATTGGTTGCGAGTCGAAAGCGCAGGCGTATGCGGACGGTCTGTCGCAACGCGTCAACGAGATGAAAGCGCTCGTGCACGACGCTCGGCCACGCGTCTATTTCGAAGAGTGGGATGATCCACTCATCAGCGGCATTCGCTGGGTCAGCGAGCTGGTTGAGATCGCCGGTGGCGTTGATTGTTTTCCGGAGCTGGCGTCGTCGTCGCTCGCCAAGGGGCGCATTATTGCTGATCCGCAGCGTGTGATTGATGCACAACCGGACATCATTATTGGTTCCTGGTGTGGCAAGAAATTCCGCGCCGAGCGCGTCAGCGAGCGACCCGGCTGGGAACAGATTCCGGCGGTCCGAGATCAGCAGATGTTCGAAGTGAAATCGGCGATCATTCTGCAGCCAGGCCCTGCCGCGGTGACCGAGGGTCTCGATGCGTTGCGCAAGATCATTGCTGACTGGCAGGCGACTCAGCCGATCAGCAGCGATACCGCGCGCTGATAGCGTTCAAGCGTGCCATCCAATACAGATGATGGCAGCGACGGGCCAGGCGCTGTCTTGTCCCAATCCAGCGTCTCGAGATAGTCGCGCACGTATTGTTTGTCGAAACTGGGTGGGCTGACGCCTACTTCGTACTGGTCCGCAGGCCAAAAGCGCGACGAGTCTGGTGTGAGGACTTCATCAATCAGATGCACGGTGCCGTGCGCGTCAGTACCGAATTCAAATTTCGTGTCGGCAATGATGATGCCGCGCTCGGCGGCGTAAGCTGCGCCTTTTTGGTAGAGGGTGACAGACACGTCGCGAATCATTGCGGCTGTCGGTTCGCCAATGATCGCGCACAACGTTTCAAAGCTCACGTTCTCATCATGATCGCCAACAGCCGCTTTCGTCGCAGGCGTAAACAACGGCGATTCGAGCGCTGCCGCCATCGGTAGATGCTCCGGTAGCGCGATGCCGCAGACTTCTCCCGTACGGAGGTAGTCCTTGTACCCGGAACCAATCAGGTAGCCACGTACGACCGCTTCCATGGGGAGCGGCTGTAGTCGTTTGACGACCATCGTGCGCGCGTTCAGCGCGCGATTCGCTGCGTTGTTCGAAACAACATCAGTCAGTTCAAGGTCAGTGAGATGATTCGGGATCGTATCGTGCAGCGCGGCGAACCAGTGACGAGACAACGTGGTGAGTAGTGCGCCTTTTCCGGGTACTGGGTCGGGTAGGATCACGTCATACGCCGAAAGCCGGTCGGTGGCGACAATCGCCAGCAGATCATCATTAACCGCGTAGATATCACGCACTTTGCCGCGCGCGAGCAAGGTTAATTCGTCAATATCGGACTGTAGAACCGCGGTTGCTGCTGTCATGGTCGACCGTCGAACGAGAAAACTGGAATAATGCGGCTATGGGTACACGCACGCAACAGGTTCCGTTGATTGAACTACCTCGGTAAATTGCTCGGAGGGATCGCCGGTCTTGCGACGGGCAAATGGCCGTTGGTGATTTTCGGCCTGGTGCTTGGGCATCAGTTCGATCGCGGGTATCAAAAATTCTCGCAGCGCGCGTTGCCAAAGCACTTTGTACCCGTTGCGTTTTCGATCATGGGACATATCGCGAAGTCCGATGGTCGAGTCAGTGAAGATGAGATCCGCTTGGCCCGAACCGCAATGCACGCCTTGAATCTGACGGGCGACCGCACACGCGACGCGATGCGCGCATTCAATAGCGGCAAACAACCGGGTTTCGCATTGGCCGAGTCGCTCAAACTGTTGCGCCAGCAGTCAGGTGCGCAACATGTCGTGGGGCGGCGTCTGGTTGAGATGTTGCTGCCGGTATTGCTGATCAAGCGTGAGGCGAGCGCGGAGGAGCGGCGCGTGCTGTGGCAAGTTTGTCAGGAGTTTGGCATCAGTCGGGTCGAACTTGCGCAGATTGAAGCGGCGACGCGAATCGAACAACGGTTCGGCGGCGCAGCGCCAGCGCACAAGCGTCCGGTGGACCGCGATGAATCTGCGTTCAACGAGCTGGGTATTGCGCCGGATGCGTCCGATCAGGAGATCAAAAAAGCCTACCGTCGGTTGATGAACCGTTATCATCCCGACAAGCTGTCGGGCGATGGCGCTTCGAAAGATGCGTTGGAAGCGGCAGGTCGCAAGACACGGGAAATTCGTGAAGCCTATGAGTTACTGCGCGATCGCCGCGGTTTCAAATAATTCGTACTGAACAGAGAGTCACATGATGCAATCGCCAATTATCGCGCCTTCTATTTTGTCAGCGGATTTTGCTCGCCTTGGCGAGGATACTGCGGCAGTGCTTAATGCCGGTGCTGATTGGGTACATTTTGATGTCATGGACAATCACTTCGTGCCCAACCTGACGATCGGTCCGATGGTCTGCACAGCGCTGCGTGATTTTGGCGTGACGGCACCCATCGATGTGCATCTGATGGTTGAGCCGGTGGACGAGATTATTCCGCAGTTCGCCAAGGCGGGCGCCTCCGTGATTTCGATCCACCCCGAAGCGAGTAAACATCCGGACCGTTCGTTGGCGCTAATCCGTGATAACGGGTGTCAGGCCGGTATCGTGTTCAGCCCGGCAACGCCACTTGCTTGGCTCGATCATGTCATGGACAAGATCGATCTGATTCTGATCATGTCCGTGAACCCTGGGTTTGGCGGGCAGTCGTTTATTCCCGAGGCTTTGCACAAGCTGCGCGCGGCGCGCCGTCGTATTGATGAAAGCGGTCATGACATTCGGCTTGAAATTGATGGTGGCGTGAAGATCGGCAACATTGGACAAATCGCAGATGCAGGTGCGGATACGTTTGTTGCCGGTTCTGCCATCTTTGGCAGCGACGACTATGCACAGACGATCAGTGCGATGCGTAAAAAAATAGCGTCTGCATAACTGCAGGCGCTATCTATTTTTGCTTAGGTTTGCGACTCGTGTTGATGAGTCGCGGCGCATTGTCGATCCCCTCAGATCTTGCGCTTCGGCCGTGCGCCGTAGACCACAATGGTTTTGCCGCTTGCGCTCACTAAACCTTGTTCCTCGAGAACTTTCAAAACCCGGCCAGCCATCTCGCGACTGCAACCAACGAGGCGGCTGAGCTCCTGACGGCTGACTTTGATTTGCATGCCGTCCGGATGCGTCATAGCGTCCGGCTCGTTGCACAAATCCATGATGGCGTGTGCAACGCGACCCGTCACGTCTACGAACGCCAGATCACCCAGTTTACGGTTGGTGCGATCCAGGCGTGTCGCGAGTTGCGTTGCAAGCTCAAACACAAGGCCAGGGCTTTCGCTGGCGATTTGACGGAAACGCGGGTAGGTCATCTCCGCAATTTCGCACTCGGTGCGCGTGCGCACCCAGGCGCTGCGAGTTGGTTGCTCATAAAACAAGCCCATCTCGCCGAAGAACTGGCTCTTGTTCAAGTATGCAAGCACCATTTCATTGCCGTCTTCGTCTTCGATCATGACTTCAACTGAGCCATCAACGATGTAATACAGAATGTCCGGAAGGTCTCCGGCGTGGATCATGACCGTTTTGGACGGCACGGTTCTGACGCGGCAGTAACTCAGGAACCGGTTGATTGCCGGCACTTCACTCAGTGGTTTTGTCGCACTTGTCGCCATTACATAGATCCTCTGCCAGTCGTTCGCCGGCTCTAACGATATGTTAAGTCTACCCTGAAACGTCGCGCACATGCACCATGCGCCGTCTTTCGGTGACTAGATTCTGTATGCAGCTGCTTTCATTACGCCTGCAACCAAACGCATGGCACCACGGACCGGAGCTGGCAATTGCGCAGCACCTTTGTCTCGTGCATCCGCGCCATGCGAGGCTTCTTCGGCTCGCATGGTTCCCAACACCTTGCGACTGCGCTCATCTTTCAGTGGCAGCTTATTCAAATGATCACTGATGTGTTCGACCACTTGGCGTTCAGTTTCATCAATAAAGCCAAGTCCCCAACGATCGCCAGCCAGGCCGCTCAGTGCGCCCATTGCGTAAGCCC
>JBCBZK010000037.1:0-27799 GCA_039815365.1 Pseudomonadota bacterium
CGAAATCCCGTCACATCGGTTTTGTCATGGATCCGATCGAATCCATTTCTCCCGCAAAGGATTCAACGCTTGCGATGATGCTCGCTGCCGCCGAACGTTCCGACACGCTGTGGATGATGCAGCAGCAACACCTGTATCTGGATGGCGGCGTCGCCTATGCAAGCGCAACCGAAGTGACCGTGCGCGACGACACGTCAAACTGGTTTACGAAAGGCGACACGAAAACCTGGGTACTCGGCGACTTTGACGCGATCCTGATGCGCAAGGATCCGCCGTTCGATATGGAATTCATCTACACCACTTACCTGTTAGACATTGCCGAAAGAGCCGGCAGTCTGGTCGTGAACCGACCATCGGCGCTGCGTGATCTCAACGAGAAAATGGCGACCGCCTGGTTCCCCGAACTGACACCACAGACCTTAGTTACCCGCAGTATGTCCCGAATAAAGGATTTTTTAGCTACATACGGCCATATTGTCGTAAAACCACTGGATGGCATGGGCGGGCGCTCGATCTTCACGCTCAAACAGGGCGACACGAACGCCAACGTCGTTCTGGAAACACTTACCGACTACGGGCAGCAGTTCGCGATGGCGCAACAGTTCATGCCGGAGATTGTTGATGGCGACAAACGTGTCTTGCTGATCGACGGCGAGGCGGTGCCTTACATGCTGGCGCGCGTGCCGAACGCGGAAGATGGCCGCGGCAATCTTGTGATGGGTGCGACGGCCGATGCCCGACCGCTGGGTGACACAGAAGCGCATATCGCGCGCACAGTGGGCCCAATGTTGCGTGAACGTGGTGTGTATTTTGCCGGTTTGGACGTGATCGGTGACAAACTCACAGAGATCAATGTCACCAGTCCAACTGGCATTCGCGAAATCGACAAACACTTCGGTACATCAATTGCTGGTGATCTGATGGCGTCTATCGCCGGTAAACTGCGCTAAGACGCGCGTTGGCCTGACTGCTGTGTCCAGTCGTTTGAACCGTCGACGCGTGCTATCGGCGCTGTGTGTCCTGCCGTTCACCGCCGCATGCGAGTCACCCGCTCAGCAGCAGTACACGCAAACCTGGCAAACCTTCGGGACGTTGGTGAAGATTCGTCTTAGCGCTGCGTCACAAGCGCAGGCGAGCGCGGCGTTTGATGCGTTAGCGGCGCGCTTTGTAGAGCTCAATCGCGACTGGTATGCGTGGGGCGACGGCGAGCTTGGCGCAGTCAATCGGACGCTCGCCAGCGCGAGCAGTGCGCCGGTATCACCATCATTAGCGCTTCTGCTGCGAAAGGCGCGCGACTATACAACGCGCACTGGTGGGCTTTTTAACGTCTGCACCGGCAGGCTAACGCAAACGTGGGGACTGCATGAATTGCCGCGCTCAGGTATACCGCGCATTCCCGACGCAGAGGATATCGCGGCTGCCCGACTAGCGGCGCGATGCGACCTCACAATCGATCCTGCTGGCTTGCGCGTGAGCGTCGCGCATGCCGGTGTCATCATTGACCTTGGTGGAATCGCCAAAGGCGCAATTTTGGGTATTGCTGTTGCGATATTGAAGCAGTCAGGCATCGATCGTGCGCTGATCGATGTCGGCGGTGACCTGGCCGCCATTGCCGATGCGCCTGCGACGCCTTTTCGAATCGGTTTGCGGGATGCTCGCAGCTCGACACCGCTCGGCGCTATTGAGCTGGGCTCAGGTGAAGCGGTGATGTCGTCGGGAGACTATGCCCGCTATTTTGAGGTCGATGGCAAGCGTTATCAGCATATCCTCGATCCGCGAAGTGGTTACCCCGTCGCCACACGGGCAGCAACTGTGATCCACCGCGATCCGGTGCTGGCTGATGTTGCCGCCACCGCACTGGTGGTGGGCGGCGCAACGCAATTCTCATCAGTTTGTGACGCACTAGGCGTATCGACCGCACTGTTGATCGATAAACTGGGGAATATGGTAAACACTGATGCAATGCGGCAACGCCTTGAGGTGCTTCCGGCATGAGCACGACAGACACCGAAATCCATGCGGTGCTGGCGCGCGACATGCTGCCCGTCAGTCACGGGCGCACGGACCGCCTGCCGCCTATGTTATTTGTTGCATCATTGTTTTATGCGCTGCTGATTCTCGGCGTGTCATTTGACCTTGGCATCGACTTGGCGCTACCGGACACAACATCGCTCGAAGTCACGATCGTTGCCGATCAGCAGCGCGATACGCAAAGACCTGATGATGCGGACTATCTCGCTCAGGCGAACCAAACAGGCAACGGCAATACGAAAGAACAAGTCGCGGCGACGTCGAGCGCGGCCGCACCGGGTGCGGTCGAGATGCAGGTAGACCGCGTGGGGCCCGTGCAAATGGAACGCATCAATAGCGAGGCAATGGCGACTGAGCTTCTGACTACGGACGAACGTAGCGAGCGCACGCTATTCCAACCCGACGAGGTCAGCGAGCTCCCAGACGAAGAGACCGTTGTTGCGCAAGCGCTACCGGCCGGTGCAGCAGAAACACTGCCGTTGCCTGAAGACACCGATGCCAGCTTGCTCATTACTGATGACAACCCACGTCATCTTGTGGTCAGCGTCAACTCTGCTGAATCGGATATTGCCCCTTATTTAAACAGTTGGAAGCGCCGCGTTGAACGTATCGGCACGTTGAACTTTCCCAACATTGATGTAACCGGACTGGTCGGTAGCCCAACGTTATCGGTGTCGATCATGCCCGACGGCGAATTGTCGGAAGTTCGGATTCTGCGCACATCTGGCCACGATGCGCTAGACCGCGCCGCGATGATGGTGCTGAACCGTGCCTCTCCGTTTGCGAAGTTTCCTGACAATATTCGTGACCAATACGATTTGCTGCGTTTTGCGTATAAATTCGAATTCCGCGGCGGCAACGTAAGCTCTTCGGTCACTATTGACGAGTAGCGCGCTGCCTTGCGCACTTAGATGCCGCCAGCGATACTCCGCCTATGGACGCTTTTCCTTCACTTGCCGGACAACTGCTGATCGCGATGCCACAGCTGGACGATCCGCACTTCGAGAACACGGTGACGTTGATTTGCGAGCACAGCGAATCGGGAGCGATGGGCGTCACCATCAATCGGCCAATGGATTTGACCCATGGCGAGGTGTTTGAGCAAATCGCCGAATACGACACGATTCCGAAAGACGCACGGAACCGACGCAAGAGTAAGGAGCCGGTGCTGCAAGGCGGCCCAGTGAGCCCGGAACGCGGTTTTGTTCTGCATCGCGAAACCGGCGCATGGGATGCAACACTGCGTCTTGCTGACGATCTGCATGTCACGATGTCGCGCGATGTATTGGCCGCGATGATCGCTGAGGATGGTCCGCACAGTGCAACGATGGCACTGGGCTACGCCGGCTGGGAAGCAGATCAGCTCGAAAGCGAAATCCTGGCTAACGCGTGGCTTACAACCCCTGCCACCGCACGATTGGTCTTCGAGGTACCTTACGAGGCGCGCTGGGATCAGGCCGCTAAAGCGATCGGTGTCACCCGCGAGCAGTTAAACGGACCGCACGGCCATGCCTGATGCATTGCGCGCGGCTACGTTGCTTGCCTTTGACTATGGCGCACAACGCACTGGCATCGCAGTCGGTCAGACAGTCACGAACAGTGCGCGCGCGTTAACAACGCTAACAGCCGTCGACGGCGAACCTGACTGGCGCACCATCGAACATCTCATTGATGAATGGCGACCTGATGTGTTGCTCGTCGGTTTGCCCGTATCCGATGACGGCACGGAAACGGCGCAGTGTGACGCCGCCCGTGCATTCGCAACCCAGCTCACACACTTCGGGCCGCCCGTGCAACTGATCGACGAACACTTGACCTCAAACGAAGCATCCAGCCGATTGCGTGAGGCGCGCGCAAGCGGTGCTCGCAAACGGCAAGTCAAGAAAGGCGATATCGACGCCGTGTCGGCGGTGATCATCGCCGAACAGTGGCTCATGCAACGCGACGTACAACAACTCGGCTAACACGCGGGCGTCACACCGACAGCGGTGCGATGCTAGAATATGGCGCACTTAAATACCGCACATCAGAACCACTTATGCCACCTGACGCACGCTTCGCTGAGCACGCCACCCATGGCCGGCAGCTCACAGATTCCGGCCACCTGCGCCATCTGATCACACTGGCATCGATGCCGCGCGAGTTAATCATCGGGATACTCGACCGCGCTGATCAATTCCTGGCTGACCCGTATCAGCCTGCGATTCGCAACGAACGCCTCAAGGGGCGCACCGTCGCCAATCTGTTCTTCGAACCGAGTACCCGCACAAGGGCGTCGTTTGAGCTAGCCGCTAAGCGCCTTGGTGCCGATGTATTGAATCTCGATGTCAGCACTTCCTCTCGCATCAAGGGCGAGAGCATTCTCGATACGATTTATACCTTGGAGGCGATGCAGACAGACACTTTCGTCGTGCGTGACGCGGCCGCTGGTGTACCGCAGATGATCGCCGACGCTGTTCGCCCCGGGGTGAGCATCCTGAATGCCGGTGAAGCGAGCGTTTCGCATCCTACTCAAGGGTTGCTCGACCTGCTCACCATCCGGCGCGCATTCCCCGATCTTGCAGCGCTGCGCGTGTGCATCGTTGGCGATATCGCGCACTCACGCGTCGCTCGCTCAGCCGCACAAGCGCTGACTACCGCTGGCGTTAGGGAGCTGCGACTGGTCGCACCGCCGAGCTTACAACCGAATGCGGCAGAGTTTCCCGGTGCGACGCTGCACGATAACCTTCGAGACGGTGTTCGCGACGCCGACGTCGTTATGGCTCTGCGGATTCAACATGAACGCATTGCAGCTGGAACCGATCTGCCAGGTCCGGGCGACTACGCGCGCCACTATGGCCTCAATGTCGAAAACTTGAAGGGCGCTAGCGATCATGTTCGCATCATGCACCCAGGCCCGATGAATCGCGGGGTCGAGATCGATGGTGCCATTGCAGACAGCTCGCATTCTTTGATCACCGAGCAAGTCCGCAACGGCGTCGCGGTGCGTATGGCGCTGCTGGAAATGGTGCATGAAACACAAACAGGGACAAGCGTGTGAGTCAGGAACATCGCAATACCATTTTTGTTGAGGATGCTGTGCTCGATGAAGTTCGTGAGTTTGCCGGCGAGCAGTTCATTATTCGACTTGAAGCACCGAAAACGGCGGCGAATGCGCAGCCGGGCACCTTCGTTCATTTAACCTGCGATAGCGCATTACCCATGCGCCGGCCGCTGTCGTTGATGCGCGTTGATGCCAAACGTGGCTGGATCGATATTCTTTATAAAACCCATGGCCTGGGACTCACTGCGCTGAGCAAACAACCACCCGGTACGGCATTGAGTGTCATGGGTCCGATCGGCAAACCGTTTGTGCCAAGCCGCGAGCGACCGATCACGCTGCTCATCGGCGGCGGTGTAGGTATCCCGCCGATGATCTATCTTGCTGAAGCGCTCAAGGACGACCCGAACAGCAACTGGCAAACAATGATGTTTATGGGCTCTGAGCTGCCGTTTCCATTCGCCCTTGTCGAAGGCCGTATCGAACTGCCGCACATGCCTTCGGATGCAACGCATTCATTAGCACTGGTCGAGGAATGGGGTATCCCCTCACGCTTGGCATCAAAATCCGACATTGACGGCGCGCATGACGGTTACGTGACCGATCTTGCGCGTGCGTGGCTTGAACAACAGGATGCCTCGACACTCGCGCAGTGTGAAATTTTCTCGTGCGGGCCAACGCCAATGCTCAAAGCAGTCGCAGCGCTGGCGCAAGAATTCAACGTCACCTGCAAAGTGTCGCTGGAGGAATACATGGCATGTGCGGTTGGCGGCTGTGCGGGATGTGTTGTCCCGGTACATGGCAGCGACGGCGCTGTCGCGATGAAGCGCGTGTGCGTGGACGGGCCGGTGTTTGAGGCAGCGCAGATCTATCCGACAGCGGCGCCGTAGCGCCAGCACTACCGATTCGCGTTCAGCCGAAGTTGATCTGCGCTTCCAGATTCGATCTTGAATCCGCGTTGACCAACGCTTCCTGCAGCGTAATCGTACCCATGCGGTACAGCTTCAATAGCGCCTGATCGAAATTCTGCATGCCTTGCTCGCTCGAATCCTTCATCGCTTCTTTAACGCCTACGATATCGCCCTTCTCGATCAACTCGGCAATGTGCGGCGTGTTGAGCATCAGCTCGACCGCTGCGACACGTTTACCTTCGCGGTTGCGCACCAGGCGTTGCGAGATGATTGCTTTCAAGTACTGGGACAAATCAATAAAGACCTGTTTTTGCTGTGCGACCGGGAACATATTGATGATCCGGTCAAGGGTTTCCGGAGCGTTGTTCGAATGCAATGTTGCAACGGCCAGTTGGCCGGTACCGGCAATGTTAAGCGCAGCTTGCATCGTCTCGACGTCACGAATCTCACCCACCATCACAAGATCCGGTGCTGCACGTAGGGCACTGCGCAGGGCGTGATGATAAGAGCGTGTATCCAAACCAAGCTCGCGTTGGTTCACAATCGACTTCTGATTCTTGTGCAAGAACTCGATCGGATCCTCGATCGTAATGATGTGCGACGCGGTCTTGCGGTTGCGGTAGTTAATCATCGCCGCGATGGTTGTCGACTTGCCGCTACCCGTTGAGCCGACCATCAGGATCAAACCGCGTCGGTTCAGGATCAGATCACCCAGAATCGCGGGCATGCCTAACTCGTCGAGCGTCGGCATTTCGGCGGTGATGTAACGCAACACCATTGCGAGGTTACCGCGCTGATGGAACACGTTCACGCGGAAGCGTCCCAGGCCGGTTTCCGACACGGCAAAGTCAATCTCGAGATCGCGTGCCAACGCCTCAAGTTGCTCTTCGGTCATGATCTCCATGGCTGCCTGACGCACTTGCTTGGGCGTCAGCTCAAGCTTGTTGACGGACATGATTTTGCCGTCGATCTTGATCTTGACCGGTGCGTACGGCGCGAAAAACAGATCAGAAGCCTGCTTTTCTACCATCAACTGAAATAGCGGTTTTACATTCATTAATCGTCTTTCGCTGTGCTTAGAACAGCATCGTCTCGCCGGACTCTTCTTCCATGATGCGTAGGCTTGCCGCGTGTTCCTCAGCCTCGCTGCGCTCACGCTTACTGTTCAGTTTAATGTTCAACCTCAGCTCGTTTTTGGAGTCTGCATTGCGCATCGCTTCTTCGTAGGAAATGATCTCTTCTTCGTACAATGCAAACAAAGCCTGATCAAACGTCTGCATACCTAAGCGCGTGGACTTCGCCATGATCTCTTTGATCTGCGCAACCTCACCTTTGAAAATCAGGTCCTGAATCAATGGTGTCGCAAGCATGATCTCCATCGCCGCTACGCGACCAAGACCGCCTTCCCGCGGAATCAGTCGTTGCGAAATGAGCGCGCGCACGTTCAGCGACAAATCCATCAGCAATTGCGAACGACGCTCTTCGGGGAAGAAGTTAATAATCCTGTCCAGTGCCTGGTTGGCGCTGTTAGCGTGCAATGTTGCCAGACACAAATGGCCAGTCTCAGCAAACTGAATGCCGTACTCCATCGTCTCGCGATCGCGAATCTCGCCGATCAAAATGACATCGGGCGCTTGTCGCAGTGTGTTTTTCAGCGCTGCGTGCCAGTTTTCCGTGTCGACACCCACTTCACGGTGCGTAATCACACAACCTGCATGCGGATGAACAAATTCGACCGGATCTTCAATGGTAATGATGTGGCCGCGCGAGTTGTGGTTGCGGTGCCCGATCATCGTCGCTAACGATGTCGACTTACCCGAGCCCGTACCACCAACGATGATCACCAGACCGCGCTTGTTCATCACGACGTCTTTGAGAATCGGTGGTAAATCCAGATCAGTGAACGATGGAATCGTGGTCGTAATCGTTCGCAAGACAGCGCCGACGTTTCCTTGTTGCACAAATGCACTCACCCGATAACGGCCAATACCTTTCGGCGCGATCGCGAAATTGCACTCGCGTGTCGCGTCGAAATCACGCGCCTGTTTGTCGTTCATGATCGCGCGCACAAGAATGGAGCATTGCTCGGGCTTCAAGATTGAATCACTGGCGCGATGAATCTCACCGTCGATCTTGATCGCAGGTGGGAAACCGGCCGTGATGAACAAGTCCGAACCACTCTTCTCGTTCATCTTGCGCAACAGGCTTTGCATCAATGCGGAGGCTTGTTCTCTGTCCATACCGTTTCTTTCCCAAAGCAACCCTCACGGGCTGTCATATCGGTGCTTTAAAAGTTGTCTTTGTTCGCAGCTCTGAAGCGTGCTTCTTCTTTGGTGATTTTGCCTTTCATCAGCAGCTCTGACAGGTTCTGGTCAAGCGTCTGCATACCTGAACCCTGGCCGGTCTGAATGGCGGAATACATTTGCGCGATCTTGCCTTCGCGAATCAGGTTTCTGATCGCCGGCGTACCAATCATGATTTCATGCGCCGCAATCCGGCCACCACCGACTTTCTTCAATAGCGTCTGCGAAATCACCGCCTTGAGCGACTCAGATAACATCGCGCGCACCATTTCTTTCTCTGCAGCCGGGAATACATCAACCACCCGGTCGATGGTTTTGGCCGCCGAGCTGGTATGCAGTGTGCCGAAAACAAGGTGACCCGTTTCCGCCGCGGTTAACGCAAGACGGATCGTTTCAAGGTCACGTAGCTCACCTACCAGAACGACATCTGGATCTTCGCGCAGCGCTGAGCGCAGCGCTTCCGAGAAACCCAGCGTATCGCGATGCACTTCACGCTGATTGATCAGCGATTTCTTGCTCTCGTGGACAAACTCGATCGGATCCTCAATAGTCAGGATATGGTCGGGTTTGTTGTCATTAATGTAATCGACCATCGCGGCGAGCGTCGTGGACTTACCAGAACCGGTAGGCCCGGTTACAAGGCAGATTCCGCGCGGCTGCATGGATATGTCTTTAAAGATCGCGGGCGCACCGAGATCGTCCAGCGTCAGGATTTCCGATGGAATGGTCCTGAACACTGCACCTGAGCCACGCGCCTGGTTAAATGCGTTCACACGAAAGCGGGCAAGTTGCGGGATCTCAAACGAGAAGTCCGTTTCGAGGAACTCCTCATAGTCCTTGCGCTGCTTATCGTTCATGATGTCATACACCATGCTGTTGACCTCTTTGTGGGTCAGCGCCGGCATATTCACACGCTTGATATCGCCGTCCACCCGAATCATCGGAGGCACACCAGCTGACAGATGAAGGTCAGAGGCATTATTCTTAACCGCGAAAGACAACAGTTGGGCAACATCTACAGCCATGCGGGCTCCTTCGCCAGTCCGTTCAGGGATTTACCATAAATCATGATTGCGAAGTATAACCACCCACTTGCGGCAAAGCGTGATTAGGGTCACGGAAAACCTCCAACGGGTGCGTGAAGCCGTGCAGAATGAGGCATACCTCGCAGATCGGGACGCAGACAGCGTAAGGCTTCTGGCGGTCAGCAAGCGTCATCCGTTGTCGGCCATCGCAGCCGCATATGACTCAGGCCAGCGCGATTTTGGCGAAAATTTCGTCGACGAGGGCATTGCCAAGATCCAGCGCTTTCGACCCAACGACGTCCGCTGGCATTTCATTGGTGCGATCCAGTCGAACAAAACCCGCGATATCGCGGCCCATTTTGACTGGGTGCACACCGTTGACCGGGCCAAGATTGCGACCCGCCTCAATGCTCAGCGTGCCGATGCTGCACGCGCGCTGCAGGTCTGCCTGCAAGTCAACATCGATAATGAGCCACAAAAGGCCGGCGTGACGCCCGAACAATTACGCGAACTGGCAGCGGTGGTCGCGACGCTACCGCGACTGACACTGCGCGGCCTGATGTGCCTACCGCGTCAACGCAGCGCAGCGCAGCAGCACGAGCCATTCCGGCAACTGGCGGCGCTGCTGGCGGAACTGCACGACGAACACCCGGACATGGACACCCTGTCTATGGGCATGAGTAACGACATGGGCGCCGCCATTCATCAAGGGGCTACCATCGTGCGCGTTGGCACTGCGATTTTCGGTGAACGCCCTGAGCACCCGCCGCATCCATCGCCTAATGTGGGATGATCAGCGAATGACGACATCATCGCAGCCGGTTTCGACCGATTTCACTTTAGGCTTCATCGGCGGCGGTCATATGGCTAGCGCCATTGTCACGGGTTTGATGCTCGAGGGATTTGCTGCAGAGCGAATCTGGATCAGTGAACCGTCTTGCGAGCAACGTAACGCGCTCAGCTCGCGTTTCAGCGGGGTGCATGTGACCGCGAACAATAGCGAGCTGACGGATCATTGCGATGCCGTGGTGTTGGCGGTCAAGCCGCAAGTTATGGCCGCGGTGTGCGGCGCACTGTCATTGCAAGACCAGGAATCACTGCCCGTCGTTGTATCGATCGCGGCCGGCGTGCGCACCGACAGCATTGTGGGTTGGCTCGGCGCGCGACAACCGGTGGTGCGCGCAATGCCCAATCAAGGCGCGGCGGCACGTTTGTCGACGACAGGCCTCTATGCCAACGACAGCTGCAGTCGCGAGCAGCGCAACCAGGCCGAAACCATCATGCGCGCGGTCGGCAGCGTGGTCTGGGTCGACGAGGAAATCGATATCGACGCGATCACAGCCGTCGCCGGCAGCGGACCTGCCTATCTGTACTACCTGATGGAAGTCATGCAACAGGCTGCCGAGCAACTCGGTTTGTCGTCTACCGTCGCGCGGCAACTCGCTGTTGAGACGGCGCAAGCAGCATCTGTGCTCGCCCAGTCCGACGACGAAACGCTCGCTGCGCTGCGCGCCAGGGTGACATCACCGGGCGGAACGACCGCCGCAGCACTAGAATTTATGCAAGCCAACAACTTCGCCGGTATCCTGACCGGCGCAATTAACGAAGCGCACGCACGCGCTGCGCAACTCGCAGACGCGGCAGCCAAGGACTGAACATGCTGGGTGACATTTCGACCTTCCTATTAACGACGCTGACAAGCATTATTGTTTTTGTCATCCTGTTACGGTTTTTCCTGCAATTGGTGCGCGCCAATTTCCGCAACCCGTTGGCGCAATCGATCGTCCAACTGACGTCCCCTTTGATCGTGCCTGTGCGGCGCGTCATCCCACCGATCGGCAAGATCGATACCGCGACGTTGTTAGTGGCATACGCCGTACAGCTGTTCATGTTAGTCATGCTGTACTTGCTACAAGGTGTTCCACCGGGGCTTTACCTGTTGTGGAACGCACTGTTCGCACTCGTGAATGCGTCCATTCAATTGTTCATTTTCGCGATCATCATCAGTGTCGTCATCAGCTGGATCGCCCCGGGCAACTACAACCCTGCCAGTACGCTGATTAACGATCTGGTGGAACCGTTGCTGCGCCCGATTCGTAAGCTGATACCGCCGATGGGCGGGCTCGATCTGAGCCCCCTGGTCGCCATGCTTGCCCTTGGCGTTGCACAGATCGTCGCAGCAAACCTCATGACAATGCCATTCCGCTTCTAGAGCGGGACTGGCGTTCCGCCATAGGCTCGCCTATTCTTGGGTGCATCAATGACCAGCCGATAAGGCACTAGGGGTGAGCAGCATGAGAACACGCATCCGGATACTGATGGTGAGTAGCTTGGCCTTGTTGCTTGCCGCATGTGGTGGTGGTGGTGAGCGCACGATTCCCGTCGCCGAAAGTGCCGAACGCAATTCAGCAGTGTTCGGCGACTACACCGTTTACTTTCACGCTGTGACCACCGACGAAGTCCCCGCAGACGTTGCCAAAACAGTCGGTATTGTGCGTGCACGCAATCGTGCTCTGCTGAACGTTTCTGTACAGAACACCGCGACAACAGAAGCGTTGACCGCCGACGTCACAGTGAAAACGGTCAATCTGACCGGACAGCTCAAAAACATGACGATGCGTCAAGTCGAGCAAGGCAGCGCCATTTACTACCTCGGTGAAGTTTCTGTTGCCAATCGTGAAACGCTGATATTCGATATCACCGTGACCCCAACCGGCGAAACCGAACCGATGCAGGTCCGCACCAAACGCATCTACTACACCGACTAAGCTCTGGCAAGTATTTTTGCGGCGGAAAACGAACGCCGCGAAGCGCTAAAACCACTATATTTATAGTATGCAACGCGGTTCGGCTGTGTTATCTTCTGCACCGAATTAAAGAGCGGGGAGCACCCGCTCTTTGTTGTTTTAATTCGAGTACAGCACCTGCAGTTGCGCAGGGAGCACACTAATGATTCAGGAGTAATCACCAGATGGCAGCGAAGAAAAAAACCACGACCGTTAAGAAGGCGCCGACTAAATCAGAAATCTACCGCCACATCGCGGAAGAGACGGGCCTGACTCGTAAAGACGTTGCGGCTGTGTTTGATACCTTGTCTGGCCTGATCAAGAAGAATCTGGGTGGACGTGGCGCACCGGGCACGTTCACTGTACCGGGTTTGATGAAAATGCGCGTTGTCAAAAAACCTGCTGTAAAAGCACGCAAAGGCGTCAACCCGTTCACAGGCGAAGAGATGATGTTCAAAGCGAAACCTGCATCGAAAGTAGTGAAAATCGCTGCGCTGAAAGGCTTGAAAGATATGGTCTAAGCACCCGATGCTTCGACTGCGCCGTGCGCTTGCCGCCGGCGTGTGAAAAGGCCTTGCTTCGCAGGGCCTTTTTTTATGCGCAACGTCCCCGCCGCTAGCTTGCTGCAGCGACCGCTTTCAGGCGCAGAACTTCACTGCGCGGCACGTACAGCAACTCACCGATCTTGGCGATAATCGCATCCTCATGCATATCAAGCTCGCCATCGGCATACGCCACCATCCACATCATGCCAACAATATCCGACTTTTCGGCGTCGGTAAGCGCCTCATGCAGCGTACGAGTAAAACCTTGCAGCGAGACCGCGTCCTCTGCGGCAGCCAGACCATCATTGACGATCTCGCGTGTCTGCGACTCAGTGAGCAAAAACCGCTGTTGCAACAAGACGCCTAACTCATGCAATTCGCGTGTATCCAGCACACGATCAGCGTTAGCCACTTCGGCGAGCAATGCCGCTGTCGCCAGCCGCAAACCGTCAGCTCGTGACTGCTCTTTGTCCTCGCCAGTGTCGAGTAATAGCGTTTCAATGTGTTTTTTCAGCGCCTGTAACATCTCATACTCACATCTGCTCACGTACTGCGGTTATGCGGTCGACCAATAGCGATCTCAAGTCCGGCAACGCACCATGAAAAAAGTGACCGGCCTCCTCCATCCACGCGACCTCGGCCGTCACATTCTGCCCATCGAGCCAGGCGCGCACTGCTGCCGGATCAACGACAGCGTCCTGACCTCCCTGGACTACCATGGTGGGGATGCCATCAGGCAAGCGTATCTGCGGATCCAGAATTCGACCTACAGGCGGCGCCACTAGCACAAGCTGCGACACACTACGTTGCTGCGCGGCCGCAAGCGCAATCGCAGATCCGAATGAAAAACCACCGACCGCGAGTGTCTCAACGCCAAAGTGGCTACGCGCCCAGTCTATGACCGCTAATGCGTCACTACGTTCGCCGATACCTTCGTCATAACTGCCTTCGCTATCGCCAACGCCTCGAAAGTTGAAGCGCACGGCGTGATAGCCAGATAGTTGGAAAGCCCGCGCCAGCGTGTACGCGACTTTGTTTGTCATTGCGCCGCCATGTGCGGGGTGTGGGTGGCATACAACAGCGACTGGCGCATCAGATTGATCCGCCGCGTCGATCAACGCCTCGATGCGACCTGCCGGCCCATCGATAAATACCGATTCACGCCGGGCTGGTTTGGACATCACTACTTGTCTCGCGAGAAACTTGAGGTTTTGGCGGTGCGAAATACACGATGGTATCGCCGGCCTTAGGCTCGACGCTGGCTTGTGCAGAGACAAACTGAACGTTGCCATCACTCACGACCAGAATCGCAATGGAATCCGTACTCTGGTCCCCCAGAAAATCGGAGTAACTGTAACCCTCGGTTAACCGCGTTTTGGCAAACAGCCAACCGCGCACATGGTTTCGCCAGAGCTTTTCGAACACAGCGTCCTTATCAAACGCGATATTGCCACGCATCCCGCGTGCAACAGCTTTCGGATCGTCATCGTCGGCGCGACCCATCGCAAGCTGGAAGACACGCGACTGACCTACCTCAGGCGCGATCGACATACAGACAAGCGCGTTGTAGGCGTCGTTGCTAGTCGCGGCAAGCACGGTTCGAACGTGCGCGATCTCAACCGTCTCCTCAGCGAATTCCGACAGAATCTCACCGTAAAACACCGGCACGCCGGCCAGACGTGCGTCGCGTAGCGCGTGCCATGACGCGTCAGAGATCAACACGTTGACGTCAAGCTCACGCAACGTCCGCGCTAACTCAGTCGACCATGGTGAGGCACCCACGATGACAACGCTATCGCGGTGGCGCGATGCGAGCCCGAGCCGTGCAGCAAGCCAATTGAGTGAAAACCCATGTAACAGTACGGTCGTGAAAATCACTGCAAACACGAGCGGCAGCAATACTTCAGCGCCATAACCCTCATCAACAAGACGTGGACCCATTACACCGGCAGTCGCCGCGGCGACGATGCCGCGCGGTGCAATCCACGCCAGTAAGATGCGCTCGCGAAACTCCATGCCGGCATTAATCGTTGCCAACATGATCGCGACCGGGCGGGCGATGAATAACAACGCACCAATGAGCGCAGCGCCACGCCAGCCGATGGAAGTCAGAGAGCTAACGTCGAGATCTGATGTGAGCAAAACGAACACGATCGAGACCAGCATGATCGTGATGTATTCCTTGAACCTGCGCATGTCGCCGAAGCCGGGCAAATTCATGTTAGCGATCACGATACCCATGATCGTTACCGCCAGCAGTCCTGCTTCGTGCTGCATATAGTTAGCCGTGACGAACACCACCAGAACCAAACCGAGCATCACCGGACTCTTGAGGTACTCTGGAACCAGACCGGCACGAAACGCCTGCCCGGTCAGCCAGCCGCCCAGTCCGCCGAACAACAACCCCGAGCCAATCGCGAGCGCTAACGACTCAGCGACGTGAACGAATCCCGAACCTTGGCCTGTGAACACGAAGAACTGGAACATGACAACCGCCAGCAACGCGCCGATGGGATCATTGACGATACCTTCCCACTTCAAATACGAAGCCGTGCGCCTGTTCAACGCCGCCTGCCGCAACAGCGGCATAATGACCGTTGGCCCGGTGACAACCATGATCGCGCCGAACACCAATGAGGTCGCTGTATCGAGACCGGCAATGAAGTAGGCACACGAGCTTGCGAGTAACCAGGACAACGGCGCACCGAGATAGACCAAACGGCGTACGCCACTCGCCGCATGTTTGAGCTCGGCAAGGTTCAGGCTCAGCCCGCCCTCGAACAGGATAATGGCAACGCATAAGTTGATGAGCGGACGCAGTAGCTCACCCAGCTGCTCGCTTGGGTCGACCAAGCCGAACACAGGCCCGGCCATGATGCCAGCCGCTGCCAATAGCACGATGGCTGGCAGGCGCATTTTCCACGCCAGCCATTGGGCTGCGATGCCCAGTCCGACAACAAAAACAATGCCAATAGAAATATAGTCTTCGTGCATAAAAGCTCGCTCAAGTAATGGTCCCTAGTTTACATGTTGCAGTGCGGCGTGATGTACCTTGATGCATCTGGCAATTTCTGACCGTACGCGTCGTTAGCGGCCACTAATGTTCAAATCTGTTGGCTGGTTCTTGGATTCAGGCTTGCATTTTCAAATACAGTCCATGTCATCACGTTGGCTGGAGCAGTGAATGCCCGTTTTCAACATACAATTGGTTGCCCTACTCGCGTTGGTTTTTGCGGGTGGCGCATGGCTCGGCTGGCTGCTGCGGCGCGAGCAAGCCGAACAAGTGCACGACAGCAAATTCGAGCGTCGTACAGAGCAACTTGATGCGCAGTGCGCGACGATCGAACGTGTCACCCGCGAGCGCGACGAGATGCGCGAGCGTCATCAGGAATCACAAGCAGTGGTGCATCGGCACAAGCGGCAACTGCAAAGCCTGCGAGAGGCCGTCGACGAACTCTCTACCGATAAGCGCCGGTTGTTGCGCACCAAAGACAAATTGATCGACGCTCACAAAAATGCGGTGCGTGACAATCGCAAACTTGATCGCCAATTGAAGCTATTGATCAAACGTACCGCTGCCGAGAGACTCGAGCGTTCGAAAGACAGCGGCCGTAGACGCCGCGCGACCGATGAACTCCAGCAAATCAGAGGCATTGGCCCCGCGTTAGCCGCCAAACTGCGCGATTTCGGCGTCGACAAACTGACCGATATTGCCCAGATGGACGAATTGGCCGTCGCACGGTTGGACAAACAACTCACCTTTCGCGGCCGCATTCGGCGCGACCAGTGGATAGAACAAGCACAGGCTTTGCTGACCAGCGACGATAGCGTCAGCGCGTGAAGCTGTGCCTTCCAACGCTGCTGACCATTGCAGCGTTAATGTGTGGCAACGCCGTCGCTGATCTGACCGCCAATTGCGATACACAGGCGCGCTACGCGCTACTGCAAACACCCGTCGTTTTTGACAGCGCCAGCGCACAGCTGCCCTCAGACGCCTACGGCATCCTCCAACGACTGGCTGAAATTGCGTTTGAGTGCCCGACGGCCCGTATTGAGGTGGGTGGACATACCGATTCCCGCGGCATCGAGCACACCAACACGACGCTCAGTCGACAACGCGCAGAAGCAGTTGCAACGGCTCTGATTGCAATTGGAATCGACCCAAACAGGCTGAGCGCGAAAGGTTATGGCGGCACCCAACCGGTCGCCGACAATGACACGCGCCGTGGGCGCGCCCGCAACCGCAGAATCACGGTTGTTTTTTCAGTAGTGGATCGTCTGCAGGCAGACTGAATCGAATCACTTGCTGACGACGGCCAGGCTCACCAGCTGAGTATTGTAACGCTAAGGCCTGTTGTACGGCCTGCTCCTCATAGACACCTGTCGGCGCGCCGGCGACGACTTTCGCATCTATCGGACGACCATCGCTGTCGACCGAGACTTCCAGCATAACGAAACCTCTGACCTCACGCTGCGACGTCGGTGGCGGCAGTGACAACGGCACTTCATCTTCAATCTCAGGCAAACCGAAACGAGGTTCGCCGAGGATCTCGGCCAGGTCTGCTCGCGAATAGTTGTAAAGCAGCTCAACCGGTACCGCGAGCAGATCCTCTTCCGCGTTTTTCTGACCCCAGACATTGGCAAGACTGGCACCTAGCAAAGCCAGACCCAACGCAACAACGCAACCACCGACGAATGCGAACACCAGTCTGATCGGAAGCGCTGTCACTGTCTGATCCTAGCTTGCTTAATCGAATGTCTTGCAGCGTTTGAAGCTGACCAATTCGACTTCAAAAATCAGTGTCGCGTTCGGCGGAATGACGCCTTGTGCGCCGCGTTCCCCGTAGCCCATTTCCGGGGCGATCTTAAGCTCACGCACTTCACCGATCTGCATACCGGCAACGCCGACATCCCAGCCCTTGATGACTCTGCCACCACCCAGCGGAAACGAAAAAACACCCCGACCTCTTGAGCTATCGAATTGGGTCCCACGACCGCCTTCTGCGTTTTCGTCGAAGAGCCAGCCAGTGTAGTGCATCGAAGGCTCATCGCCAGTAGCAACGGCGTGATCACGTCCGGCTTTGATAATAGTAGCCGTAAGGCCTTCGACGTTTTCAGGAATACTTGCTTCCACAGTGCTTACCTCGTGATTGGATTGGTCGGCGACGCTTTCGCAGTCTTGTTGTTGCGCGTTACACGCCACAAGGCTCAGACTGACAACGGCAAGCACCAAAGACTTAACCGGCATCGGGCATTCAAATTTCACAGTACAGACTCCCTTAGTCTTCGTCTGAGTTGCTGAATGACAGCGACGCAGAATTAATGCAATAGCGTAAACCTGAAGGCTGCGGACCGTCGGGAAAGACGTGTCCAAGGTGCGCGCCGCAGTGGGCACAGCACACTTCTTCGCGGATCATTCCGTGGCTAGTGTCGCGTGTCACCTTGACGTTGTCGCCAGCAAGCGGCAGGAAAAAACTTGGCCAGCCAGAGCCTGAATCATATTTATGTTGCGAGCTGAACAACGGCGTCGCGCAGACCACACAATGGTAGTCGCCGTTCGCCTTGTGTTCGAGGAACTGACCGGTAAATGGCGCTTCTGTGCCTTTATCCTGCGTCACTGCTCGTTGCTCGGGCGTCAAAGCCGCAATTTTTGCAGGCAAGTCATCAATGTGGCATTTCGCTTCAGACATAGCAATCCCTCCGTTCGTGGCAATTGTACTGCAATCGCATCCACTGCACAGGCAATGCCGACCGCGGCGGCCAGCCGACTTGCGCGACCGACTGTCGTCAGTGACACTCGTTATTGGTTCACGCCATGCACCGTGCAGTTTTGCCGGTGCGCGGCACCTCACGCGGATGATGCAGTCGCTTGGACATAGACAGACCGGTTGCCGAACTAAAAAATGTCTCGGTTCATATCAATGGACAACCGATACTCAATGACATCAACCTGAAAATCGAGGCGAATCGCGTCGTCGCCGTGATTGGCGCGAGTGGCAGTGGCAAATCGACACTACTGCGTCTTTTGAACGGGTTGCAACCTGCCAGTGGTGGGACGGTGTTGCGTGATGCCGAACCACTGCAGCCAGAATCGCTGCGCGCCACGCGCATGAACACCGGCTATGCATTACAACAAATCGGGTTACTGCCACATCTGACCGCGCGCAGCAACATCGCATTACCGATGACCCTTGCCGGCTGGGCACAAGACCGCAGCCGTGCACGCATCGACACGTTGCGACAACGCTTGCAACTAACCGATGCGCAATTGGATCGCTTTCCTGCGGCGTTATCCGGCGGACAGCAGCAACGCGTCGGCCTGTGCCGGGCGATGGCACTGCACCCGGACCTGCTGTTGCTCGACGAGGCATTTTCCGGGTTGGATGCGATCACTCGCAACGACACGTACGTGCAGTTTGAAGCTGTGCGTCAGGACGAAATCAATGCCTGTCTGTTGGTCACGCATGACTTGGCCGAAGCCGCTCGATTGGCGGACGAGCTCATCATCCTGCGTGATGGACGCATTGTCCGGCAGGGCGCGCGTGATGCAGTACTCAACGATCCACAAGATGCCTATGCGCAACAACTCATCGAGACGTTCACGTGATGCGTCGTTGCTACGGGGCACTGCTTCTGATGCTGCTGAGTGGACTCACGTTCGCCGCACCGAGCATTACCATCGGCAGCAAGAATTTTACCGAGAATTACCTGTTGGCCGAAATTCTCGCTCAGCGACTTGAGCAAGCCGGCATCGACGTCGAACGGCGCTTCGGTCTGGGTGGCACCAAAATTTGTTTCGATGCGCTCGGCGCCGGCGAGATTGATATTTATCCTGAATACAGTGGCACGATCAGCGCTGCGATTCTCAAGCAAGCCGCGGCATTATCAATTGCCGAGCCATTAGCTGCACAAGGGTTGATGACGCACGAGCCGATCGGGTTCAACAATACGTATGTATTGGCTATGCGCGAATCCGTCGCACGTGAGCGCGGCATTACGCGAATTTCAGATCTGGCGGGCCAGCAAGATTTGAATATCGCATTGAGCCATGAGTTTCGCGCGCGGGGCGATGGGTGGCCGCCGTTAGCGGCGCAATACGGTCTGAACTTGCCAACCACGGGCATTGAGCACGCGCTCGCCTACGCAGCAATGCAGGCAGGTCAGGTCGATCTCACGGATGCGTACTCAACCGATGGCGAGCTCGCGCGCTATCCATTGCAACTGCTTAAAGACGATCGCGGATTTTTCCCACGTTACGATGCGTTGTGGCTCAGCCGAACGGACCTTGATCCCGCGGTGCGAGCCATTCTTGCCGCAATGGCGGGCAGTATCTCTGAGCAAACGATGCAATCGCTCAACGCGCGCGTTGCGATCGACGGCGAAAGCGTGTCGGCCATCGCTGCCGAGTTTATTGCCGATAGCGACCCGACGACACCGAGCGCAACCCGCAAAACCAGCGATTGGTCAGCGCGCTTGCTGACCAACACGTTAACGCACATTCAATTAACGATGACCGCGCTCGGGCTCGCTGCCGTTTTCGGCGTGGGCCTCGCGCTGCTAGTACAACCCATGCCGCGCGTCTCAGCAGGCTTGCTGTACGTCTGTGGGCTAGCCCAGACCGTTCCGTCGATTGCATTGTTGGCGCTGATGATTCCACTGCTTGGCATTGGCAAACAACCGGCGATCGTCGCGTTGTTCGTCTATGCCTTGCTACCGATCGTCAGAGCCACACTGACCGCTGTGAACGCGCTCGACCCCATTCATCTGACAGTTGCCGATGCGCTCGGCATGAGCACCGCGGAAAAACGTCGCTATGTTCAGATACCGCTGGCAATGCCGCACATTATTGCCGGGTTGCGCACCGCAGCAGTCATCAGTATTGGTACAGCGACGCTAGCGGCGTTCATCGGTGCCGGTGGGCTTGGACAACCGATCGTGACGGGACTGGCGCTTAATGACACCGATCTGATCATGCAAGGCGCGATTCCTGCAGCGCTACTGGCGATACTGACTGATCTTGGGTTTGATGCGCTGGAGCGCCGGCTCGTGCCGACGCACCTGCGTGCATCATGATCAGGCAGACAACTCTACCAACAGTTTATTCAGGCGACTGACGTAGGCGCCCGGATCTTCCGGCAAACCACCTTCTGCAATTTGCGCTTGTCCAAGAATCACCTCGGCCAGATCATCAAATCGACCGTCGTCTTTCTCATCAGTCAGGCGCGCGAGCAAGGGGTGCTCAAGGTTGACTTCAAGCGTCGGTTTGCTCTCCGGCAAGTCCTGACCGGCGGCCTCAAACATGCGGCGCATTTGCAAGCCCATGTCATCCATGGCGACGACCAGACATGCCGGTGAATCCACGAGCCGGTCGCTCTTGCGCACATCGGCCAACCGCTCACCCAACCGCTCTTTGAGTCGCGTCACGACCTCAGCGGGTGTCTCGTCTTCGCTGTCCGCAATGTCGTCAGATTTCTCATCACCCGGTAGCGTCAATCCATCGCGGCGAATGTCCTGCAGCGCTTTGCCGTCGAACTCCGTCAGATGCCCAATCATCCACTCGTCCAGGCGATCGGTCAGCAGCAAGACTTCGATATTGCGCTGGCGTAGCACCTCAAGATGCGGGCTCGCTTGCGCCGCCGTCAGAGAATCAGCCGTCAGGTAGTAAATGTGCTCCTGACCCTCGACCATACGCTCAACGTAGCCAGCCAGCGTCTGGCGTGGTGCCGCTTTCGGATCATGCGTCGATGTGAAACGCAGCAAGCCCATAAGCTTGTCGCGATTCGCCATATCTTCGGCTAAACCTTCTTTGAGCACTTCGCCGAACTCATCCCAGAATCCGTTGTAAGTCTCTACCTCGTTCTTGGCCATTTTCTCGAGCATCGCCAGCACCCGCTTGGTCAATGCTGAGCGCATCGCATCGATCGCGGGCGCAGATTGCAGTAACTCCCGCGAGACGTTCAGCGGTAAATCACTTGAGTCGACTATCCCGCGCACGAAACGCAGGTACAACGGCAAGAACTGCTCAGCGTCGTCCATGATGAAAACGCGTTGCACATACAGCTTCAGTCCACGCGGTGCCTCGCGGTTCCACAGGTCCATTGGCGCGCGTTTGGGTAGGTATAAAAGACTGGTGTATTCGCGTTTGCCTTCGACGCGGTTGTGACTGAACGACAGTGGCGGCTCAAAGTCATGCGACAGGTGTTTGTAAAACTCGTGATACTCGTCATCACTGATATCCGAGCGTGAGCGCGTCCACAATGCGGTTGCACTGTTGATCGTTTCAGCATCACCACCCTCTTCGGCTGCCGGCATTTCGACCGGGAACGCGATGTGGTCAGAGTAGCGTTTAATCAAATGGCTCAAACGGAATCGGTCGGCGAACTCTTTCTCGTCATCTTTGAGCGTTAGCGTAATGGTCGTGCCACGCGCAGAGCGTTCAATTGACTCCAGCGAATATTCGCCATCGCCCGCGGATTCCCATCGCACAGCGTCTGCCGCATCAAGGCCAGCACGTCGCGTTTCGACGGTGACGCTGCTTGCGACGATAAAAGACGCATAGAAACCGACGCCAAACTGACCAATCAGCTGCGCATCGCTCTTGGCGTCGCCGCTGAGTTTGCCCATGAATTCGGCCGTGCCTGAACGTGCAATGGTACCGAGATTCTCGGCGACTTCGTCACGACTCATACCGATGCCGTTATCGGTGATCGTCACCGTGCCAGCGTCGGCATCAAAGTCGAGAGCGATTTTGAGATCGGGGTCGTCTTCCAGCAATTCAGGCGCCGCGATCGCCTCAAAACGCAATTTATCAAGCGCATCAGAAGCGTTTGACGTCAGCTCACGAAGGAAGATTTCCTTGTTGCTGTAAAGCGAATGGATCATCAGGTGAAGCAGCTGCTTCACTTCTGCCTGGAAACCGAACGTTTGTTTTTCTGTCTGCTCCGCCATCGGCGTGCTCTCCGCATCAACTACCCGCTAGGCATATGGGCGCTGTGCGTCGTTTTTCAAGCATTCAGACGGAAAATACCAACAATAATGCAGCCATGCTGATCGAGCCGCGAGCGAGTGGGCTTGCCCAGTGATGCCAACCGGACAGTCGCAGTCGGGCTGCGAACCACAGGTCGTCAAGGTCATCCCACCATTGCATTGTCACTTCCATGTGTGAACTCCTGATTATTCTAAAAACGGTGACGGTGCAGTAGCGGCATCACTCTCAGAGCGACATTCGAATTCGCGCTGCGAATCGTCTTCGGCAAAACTGATTGCCTGATGAACCCAATCCCAACGCTCACGGGTATCGGGGTTCTTGAACGTTTCCTCGGTGTATTGTTTGCGCTCTTTGGCAATCATTGAGACCAGTTCCTGAGTAAGTAAGTTGAAAGTCGGATGCACTCACGGCAAGCAGATTCAGTGCATGGCACATCTATTTGTCGCTGTCTTCCGACCATTGCTTGTCGACACCATCTTTCCACTGCCGGTAGCCTTTCCAGGTATACAAGCTAGGGTCAAAAGACGCGCGACGGTGCCCTGATGGCGAACGTGACAACCAGTTGCGAAAAACTTCGGTACCATTTGAAGGTGCTTCGGTTTCGGCGGGGCTGACGTCTTCTCCGGGCCAGTTGAAGTGTTTGTCGTCTTGCATGGCTGTTCTCGTCTGCAGCAATGATCGAGGCGCTACAGTAGCGCGCTCACGTCGCTCTGACGAGGAACTGGCTCACAACGAGAAGCATCCACAATGCTTTTTATTTCAAGCGCTTAGCGCTGCGTTTGACGTAATAAAGTATTACGGAAAATGCCTGCCGGACGACGGGCTGGGTTAACTGTGTGTTTCTACACGGAATGATGGTTTGTAGTCGCCGGAAATTTTCATGCGTCTCTGCGCGACGAATGATCTGAGCAAATCATCGAGCAATTCACTGACACGTTGTGAGCCGCGCAACACGAACGGACCGTTGCGACGCACGTTTGCCACCGTCTCTTCGCGAATGTTGCCGGCAACGATGCCGGAGAACGCGCGCCGCAAATTCGCGGCTAACTCATGGCTTGGCAATGACTCCGAAAGATCGAGCGCCGCCATACTTTCGTGTGTCGGCTCGAACGGCTGCTGAAAGCTCGGATCAATATGCAAACGCCAATTGAAATAGAAGGCATCGCCATCGCGGCGTCGGCGCATTTCGACACGATCCAAACCGCTCTGCATGATCGTTGCGACGCGTTCTGGGTCGTCCTCGACGATCGTGTAGCGCTTGGTCGCCGCCTCTCCAACCGTGTTCGCGATGAAGTGATCAATCTTCTCGAAGTACTCAGCACTGCCCGCTGGCCCGGTCAGCACCAGCGGAAACTCACGGCCTGCGTTGTGGGGATGTAGCAAGATACCTAACAGATAGAGGATCTCCTCCGCAGTACCGACACCGCCAGGGAATACAATGATGCCATGCGCGGTGCGCACGAATGCTTCAAGGCGTTTCTCCATGTCCGGCATAATCACTAACTCGTTGACAATCGGGTTGGGTGATTCCGCCGCAATGATTCCGGGCTCCGAGATACCGATATAGCGCCCATTACGAATACGTTGCTTGGAATGGCCAATCGTTGCACCTTTCATTGGGCCTTTCATCGCGCCCGGCCCACAGCCCGTGCAGATCTGCATGCCGCGCAAACCTAATTCATAACCCACTTTCTTGGTGTAGTCGTATTCGTCACGACTAATCGCGTGACCACCCCAGCAGACGACGACATCCACTTCTGTGCGCTTACTGACCACACCAGCGTGCCGCAGGATATGGAATACGATATCCGTTAAGTGCTCCGGCTGGTCAAGGTCGAAACGACCGTTGCCGGAAAACTCGGAATGAAAAAACACAATGTCGCGCAACACGGAAAACAACAGCTCACGGGTACCGCGAATCATCTGTCCGTCCACGAACGCTGTATCAGGTGCATTACGAAGTGCGAGTCGAACACCGCGATCGACTTGCAGAATCGTAATATCAAAGTCTTCGTATTGACGCATCAGCTCTGTCGCATCGTCTGTCATCGAGCCACTGGTCAATACGGCAAGCGCACAACGGCGCAGCAAAGGATACAGGCCGCCCTCACTCTTGCTGCGCAGTGCCTCTACCTCCAGATGCGACAAAACCTCCAGAGAGCCTTCCGGTGCAACTTCAATATCCAAGATGTAATTTCCTTATCAGTGCTTCAGGGCAGAATGTCGATCGGTGTTCCGGGCTCGGTCATGAGCCATATGTCGATCATTGCAAGATTGGATACGGCGATACAGCCATTCGTCCAATCGCTGGTTGCATAAAAACCGGGGGAGTAACGCGGTTCGTTCGGTTGGCCGTGGATCATGATTTGCCCACCCGGATTTCGCCCCAACTGACGCGCTTGCTCGCGGTCTGCCGCAGACGGATAGGAAACGCGGATCGATAAGAAGAAACGGCTCTGGGTGTTGCGCTGGTCAAGAAAGTAGCGCCCCTCAGGTGTGCGGTTGTCGCCTTCTTCGCGTTTGTCACCCTCAGGCTCAGCACCGAGTGCGATGACAAACTCGCGCATGATCTCGTCACCGCGATACAGCCGCAGCCAACGCGCTGATTTATTCACAACGACTCTGTCTGCCAGTTGTGGCGCGTCTTGTGCGGCTGCGGGTGCGCTGCGCGCGATAGCAACGGCTAGCAATGCGACAAGTAGCAATCGTGCGAACAATGGCATCGCGTCCCCCGAACAGCTTAGCCGATAAAAAAAGGCCGAGCGCACACACGCTCGGCCCTTATTGTCGCAACAAACCGTGTGTTTGGCGACAACGCGTTCCTAGTAATGGACCGCGCGCGGCAGTTTTTTCGCTTGCGCAACCCAGTCAGTCACTTGCTTTTCTGATGGCAATACGCGAACAAGCTTCTTCTCTGCGTTCAGCTCTTTCATCTTAGCTGTGAGATTTTCGGCATTGCGGCCAGCCAATTCAGGCACCGTATCAACGCCAGCGCATTCCAACAGATCTGAATACTCACTGCCCACGCCTTTAATACGACACAAGTCAGCGCGGTTGACCCATTCAAGAATTTGCTTCTCGGTGCAACCTGAGTCTGCCGCAACTTTCTTGCGACCGGCTTTGGTGCCACCAATCTCGAGCAAGTGTTCCTGACTCCGGCAACCAACAGAGGTCAATTTCTCTGCGTACGTTGGGCCGATCCCCTCTATGTCAGACAACTTCGTCATCCATCCTCTCCTAAACAATGATAAAAGGCAGGCGACGATCTGTCCTCGCCAGCACGGTCATGGTAATCAACCGGAGGCGCGGCGTAAAACGCTGCAGGTTAACGATCGTAGCGGCGACGCGTCGCGTGGACGTTTTTGCCAACGATCCAGCCAATTGAAAAACCAATACCACCGGCGAACACAGCGTAGTACGGCAAGTACTGAAACAAGAGCGCCGGTGTCACCGCTCGACTCGCAATGCTCGACCAATCATAGACAAATGCGCCATGTAAATAGACCAATAACCCGCACGATGGCACCAAAAACCCGATCCAACCAAGCCACCACCGTAAATCGTCGGCATACCGCGCCAGAATGATGACCAGGCCGCACCAGGCAACCAGCACGACAGACAGATTGCGTGCGATGAACTGACCGGTGGGATTGGCGACGACGATGACCCATGCAACCGCGAGCAAGAGCGCGGTCGCAATGACCAGAATCAGACGCGACCGGCGCCGGTGGTTGGCAACAAATGTAGACATTGCTCACAGAAAAAACAGTGACTTGGACGTAGCATGTTATATGTTAACTTAACGTCCCGCCGTCAACAGCCTCTTGTGGATTTTTCGCCCTTATGCGCCATTTCACTCGTTTTTTTGCCTTGATGCTTGCCGTGACCGCTGTAACCGCGTTCGGCAATGAAAATGTCGTTGGCTCGAACGAGCCGCTGGCGGCCGACGAGCCCGTGCTGCGCGACGGATTCGGATTGTTCACCGGTCAGACGTTCGAAGAACATGGGCCGCTTGAGCTGCTCGGCGAGAAAATCCCACCGGGCAGCTATCGCCAGCTGACGTGGTCAGCCACCCAATTGTTCGAAGGACTACCCGTCGATACACCGGTGCTGGTCGTCCACGGGCGCCAGCCTGGGCCGGTGCTGTGTCTGACCGCCGCCGTACATGGCGACGAACTAAACGGCATAGAGATCGTGCGCCGCGTATTGCATGGCCTGCAGCCGAGCCGGTTGGGCGGCACCGTGATCGGCGTGCCGATCGTTAATATTCAGGGCTTTCGTCGCGGAACGCGCTATCTGCCTGACCGTCGCGACCTGAACCGCCACTTTCCTGGCTCGACGAGCGGCTCGGCGGCCTCGCGCATTGCGAGCTCTTTCTTCAACAATATCGTGCTGCACTGCGATGCGTTGGTCGACTTGCACACAGGCTCTTTCGAACGCACCAATCTGCCGCAATTGCGCGCGGACCTCTCGGACGAAAGTGTCACCGAGCTGGCGCAGGGCTTTGGCGCGACCGTTATCGTCAACAGCCGGGCGCGTTCCGGCACCCTGCGCTACGCCGCAACGGTCGCTGGCGTGCCGACTGTCACCCTTGAAGCTGGCGGCCCAGGAGAGCTCGAGTCCCTTGAAGTGACACACGGTGTCAAAGGCGTCGAGACACTAATGCATAACCTGCGCATGGTCGTTAGCGAACGACCCTGGACAGAAGAGGAAGAGACGTATCTGCGCTCCGCGTGGGTACGTGCAGACCGCGGCGGTATTTTGATCGCTAACGTCGAGCTCGGCAGTCGCGTGACAGAAGGTGACTTGCTAGGGCGCGTCACCGATCCAATCACGAACGATACCATCGGTATTTATGCACCCCTGGCTGGCCGGATTATCGGCATGGCACGAAACCAGGTCGTCATGCCCGGCTTTGCGGCTTTCCATTTGGGCATCAGTCGACCATCAGATAACGACGTCATGCGCAGTGCTACACCACAAGACGATGACGACGCCACTGACAAGTCTGAGTAGCGCCCTAGCGTGAACGACGCAGTCTTGCGTCTAACGCAATACCGGACGCTCCAGCGCAGCAATGCGATCTTCCAACGGCGGATGGGACATGAACAGCTTCTTGAAGCCGGCGCCGGTCATTCCGCCAATACCCATCGCAGCCATCTCGCGTGGC
>JBCBZK010000085.1:0-14970 GCA_039815365.1 Pseudomonadota bacterium
GGAGGAACTAATTGGAGTAGAAAGAAATGCAATTCCTCTCACATCGGTATTGTGTCTTCGTAAAGTACTAATTAATTCACCATTCTGCTTCCAAAGCTTAACTGTTTTATCTAAACTTCCAGAAGCAATAATATTACCGTCAGGACTAAATGCAACTGCTACAACAGTATCGTTATGACCCTGCCTCCAACGCCGCAAACAGCGCCCGGATCGGATCCAGATCAGCAGCCGACAGATACGCCCGGTAAAACGTCACGACGATCAGGGGCTTGCCGCCCGCATCAAACCCCGCCGGATCGCAAACGCCGTCAGCCGCCGTCCACGCCCCCGACATTGGCAACGCCTTGGACCCGGGCACCGGCCCCGCATAGAGGCCCGAGGCCAGCGCCATCTGCGCCAGCGCCGCCTGCGCAGCCACCTCGCCTCCGGTATCACACAGATGCGACAGCCGCCGCAGGGTCGAGACCGGTAGCGTCGAATACGCATCCAGCCGCGTATCCACCCGCCCATCCGCCGGCAGCACGGCCAACGCGATGCCCTTGCGCTGCGCCAGCTGAAACACCTGTTCCAGCCCGTACGCCCAATAGGGCACCCCGCCAATCAGGCGCACAAGGATACCCTTCGCGCCTTCCAACGTGTTCTCGATGTACGTATCAACCGACAGCGGATGCTTCAGCCCCACCAGGTTGGCCAGCCGCAGCGTCGGCAGCTTGCCGTCCGGCCCGCCCGCCCGATGCCAGCCCGCCGCGAACGCGCCAAGATCGCTGTCCGAAAACGACAAAACCACCAGATCGCCCGGGCTCTGGCCCAGGTCGGTCGGGGTTTCTGTTTCTTCTAACCCGTGGCTTTCGCGAAAGACGACATGCATCGGGGCTCAATTCCTTACTCCGCGGCTGCAGTAACCTGCACCAGCGCGCCCTGAATAGCATCGTAATTCACGTCGTCATGTTCGGCGATTACGACCATCCGGCCCTGCCGCGGCTCATTTGCCGCCCAGGGGCGGTCAAACTGGTGCCGCACCCGGGTGCCGACAGCCTGAACCAACAGCCGCATCGGCTTGCCCCGGATGGCCGCATAGCCTTTGACCCGCAGAATGTTCTGCGCCGCCGCCATCGCGGTGATCCGATCCACCAGCTCTTGGGGGCTGTCGTATTCGGGAATGTTGATCCGGCGCTTAAGCGCGCAGCGATGCTCGCGCGTCTGCGCGACTACTTCCGAGCGCACAATGTGCTCGAAGTCAGTACGCCATCGCTGTGTCAGTATCCGGTCACCGACGTCCATGTTGATAGCCTGAGCGCACGTGCAGCGCAACTACAGCGCGATTACTACCTGCGCACGTCACCGGAGTATTCGCTCAAACGATTGCTTGCAGCAGGCTACCCGGACATCTATGAAATCGGCCCCGTGTTTCGCGATGGCGAATCCGGCCGCAGACATCAGCCCGAGTTTACGATGCTCGAATGGTACCGCCACGCGTACGCAATCGATGACATTGTTAGCGACACGTTATCGGTGTTGCACACAGCCTTGCACGAAGCACCTCGCGACCTGTCGCCAGACCGTGTCGCGACTTACGATTCACTGCTTTTCGAACGCCTCGGTGTCGACAGCGACGCCAGTATAGATATGCTTCGCGAACGGGTTGGCCCGGACTTCCCCCAAGCGTTGGAACACGATCGCGACGCGATGCTTGACTGGTTGTTCGACCAACAGGTCGCCGCGTATTTTGATGATGCGCGTTTTACGGCGGTGACCCACTACCCGGCAAGCCAGGCGGCGCTCGCATGTATCGATCCTGTCAGTCAACGCGCACTGCGCTTTGAGGTGTATCGCGGCCCGCTGGAACTCGCGAACGGATTCGTTGAATTGCGCGATGCCGACGAGCAACGTGCGCGCTTCAACAATGACATCGAAATCCGCACTCAGCAGGGTCGTGTTCAATATCCTATAGATGACCTGTTTCTCGCCGCGCTCGATGCGGGCCTGCCGCAATGCGCTGGCGTTGCAGTCGGTATCGATCGATTGATGATGGCGCTGATAGGCACCGATGACATTGCCAAGGTCGTGAGCTTTACGTCTCACTGAGGAGTTTTTTGTGAACCGAATGACAGACTATGCATTACTACATGCACAATGCGCTGCACTCACAGATGGCGAACCTGATGCGTTAGCCAATGTCAGCAATATTTGCGCGCTTGTTTTTGCCGAGCTGGCGGACGTCAACTGGGCTGGCGTTTACCTGCTGCGGGACGACACCCTCGTACTGGGCCCGTTTCAGGGCAACACGGCATGCGTTCGGATCGCCGTAGGCGCGGGAGTCTGTGGCACTGCAGTCGCAGAGCGACGCATCCTGCGCGTTGCAGACGTTCATGCGTTTGAAGGACACATTGCCTGCGATGCTGCGAGTGAATCCGAGATCGTATTGCCGCTGATCAGCGGCGACACGCTGTGGGGCGTTCTTGATATTGATAGCCCGAGCAAAGACCGTTTCAGTGAAGACGACGAAGCCGGCCTTTCAGCTATCGCTCAACTGATCAGCGACCGAGTGAATCGCTCACCCGGATCGCTCGGGCTGAGCGCTAGTCCTTAACCCGCGAGACGTATTCGCCGGACCGCGTATCGACGCGAATCACTTCGCCCTCCTCGACAAATAACGGTACGCGTACACTCGCGCCTGTCTCGAGCCGCGCTGGCTTAACACCGCCCTGCGCGGTGTCACCTTTGAGTCCCGGGTCTGTTTCTATAATTTTAAGTTCGACGAAGTTTGGCGGGCTCACGGCTAACGGCGCGTTGTTCCACAACGTAACGCTACAGATATCCTGATCTTTCAGCCACGGGGCGGCATCGGCCACAGCCGCTTCCGGCGCCGCATGTTGCTCGTAACTCGTCGGCTCCATGAAGTGCCAGAATTCGCCATCGTTGTACAAGTACTGCATGTCTGTTTCCATGACGTCGGCCGCCTCAACCGACTCACCTGACTTGAACGTTTTGTCCAGCACTTTGTTGGTCTTCAGATTGCGCACGCGCGTGCGGTTGAAGGCTTGCCCTTTACCGGGTTTTACAAACTCATTCTCGACGATGTTATACGGGTCTCCGTCCAGGATGATTTTCAAGCCGGACCGAAACTCATTGGTGTTGTACGACGCCATCGATTGCCCTTCGTTTTCACTACGAACCAACCCGCATGGTAGCGCGACTGGGATAACGCGTAAATCGTGCGGTATTCAAAGCAATTTCGGCCGCTAACCCACTCAGCGTACGGGACTGAGACTCAGGCTGCCTGAATCGCGCCAAATTGAGGAACTACGTCACGTTTTGGCGGCGGCAGTACCGGGCTTGCAGGCCAGTTGTAATAAACTGGAGTCGTCAGGATCAGGACATTACAGGCCGCAAAACATTCGATCATGCAACCGCTAACCCTACACATCGATGTGCTCTCGCCAGCCGAGGAAGACGCGGACGCGCTTAACCGCACGTTACGCGAAGCCGGAATGGCGGCTCGCTGCCGTTGGCATGCAAGCGCCGATGCGCTGCTGCAAGCACTCGACACTGAGGGGCATCTGATCGTGGTGCGCGACGGAACGCCTAGCAATCAACCTGAGGCGCTCATCAACTCGGTACGACAACGTGGCTGTGAGCAATCGGTCGTCATTCTCTCCGATGACGCTTCCGAAGAACACATCGTCGCCTGCCAGAAATTGGGTGCGGCTGATTTGATCACACTCACTCACAACACGCGCATTACGGCGACCGTGAAACGCGAAATTCGACTGATTCAGATGCAGCGTCAGATTGATGCCTCCAAGAACAATGCGGCTAACGTTCAAAAACAATTCACCACCTTGCTCGACAATGTGCCCGATGCGATTGCACACGTTCAGGAAGGCATCATCGTCGAAGTCAACAAAGCGTGGCTAGAGCGCTTTGGATACGCAGATGAAGACGACTGCACCGCGATGCCATTCATGGATGCGATTGCGCCGCACTCACAAGGCGCTGTCAAAGGCGCTCTCGTCGCCATTAGCAAAGACAAGTGGAGCGGTGAGGCGCTGCAGATTGATGCCAATCGTCACGATGGTCAAACGCTTGCGTTGACGCTTTCGATGCAAGGCGCCGTTTACGACGATGAACCCGCCGTACGCATCGCCATCAAACCAGAAGAAAAAGAAGACAAGCGAACCTCGTCGTTGATGCGCGACGCGATGAACAAAGACCAGAGTACGTTCTTGTATCATCGAAGACACTTTTCCAAGCTCGTACAAAAACGAATTTCCAAACCTCTGGAAAGCGGCCAACGTATGATGGCGTGGATCCGCATCGACAGTTTCAAAGATATCCGCCAGCAACTTGGCGTGATACTCAGCGAAGAAGTAATCAGCGACTTCGCAGAAGTACTACGTCAGAAGATTGAAAAAACCGATCTTGCCGGACGCTTCGAAGGTACCGCCTTTACCGTACTGCTGGAGCGCGGCAACGAGCATGATGCAGAAGTCTGGGCCAGGAATTTTTCGGAATTCGTGGCGCAACGGGTGTTCGAGGCCGGTAACCGCACTGTAAGCCTCACCTGCACCATCGGTATCGCACTACACACCAAAATGGTCAAGGATGCGTCCAGCCTGATTGAGCTGTCGGAACACGTTTATCGCGAAGCCAAAGGCGAAGCCAAAGGCGATGGCAACACCGGTCAAATCGCGCTGGAACAACCCAACGATGAAGACACGCGTATCCGTAGGCACGACGCAATGTGGAGCAAACGCCTCACAGAAGCATTGCGCGACAATCGCTTTCGGTTGCTGCAGCAGCCGGTTGCTGCGCTTGATGGCGAGAGCACCGCGATTGCTGATTTGTTAATTCGTTTTGTCGACGAGCAAGGCGACGTGGTTGCGCCCTCCGAATTCTTGCCGGCCGCACGCCGCTCAAACATGATGCAGGCATTGGACCGCTGGGTCATTAACGCATCGCTCGCATTGTGCAAAGAGCGCAAACCGACATTAGTATTTATTCGTCTTTCAGAGCAATCTATCGTCGATAAATCATTCTATGCGTGGTTAAAGTCGATGATCAGCAAAAACGCTGAAAACCCGGCAACACTGTGCTTCCAGATTCCCGAAGAAACCGCGCTGAAGTACCTAAAGTCGGTAGCGCAAACGGCAAATTTTGTCAAACAACTGGGTTGCAAGTTTGCACTGGAGCACTGCGGCACCGCGCCACAGTCTTCGAAACTACTACAATCCCTAGCGCTCGATTTCGTCAAGATTGACGGTTCACTGATTACCAGCTTGTCGAGCGATCCCGATTCACACCAAACCACCAGCGAACTGGTCGCGGTCGCGAAATCACGCGGCATCGAGACCATTGCGGAAAAAGTGCAGGACGCCAACACGATGGCTGCCCTGTGGCAATTAGGCATTAGCTACATGCAAGGCCATTACGTTCAAGAGCCTGAAGTCGTCCTTCAGGAAACCGCCTGAACGCAGGAATATAAAAATGACATCCAATCCCAACGACCTTTCTGTGCGCAACCGCGGCCGTCTTCTGCCAGCGGTGATTTCATTGATACTGGCTGGGGCCGCAGCTAACGTTAGTGCACTCGAACTTGGCAATGCAACGGTACGTTCGGCTATCGGCGAGCGCTTGGTGGTTGAAATCCCGATCAGCAACGCGGGCGCAGCCCAAAGCAGCTGTTTCATTCCGCAGCTGAGCGGCATCACCGGGTTCGGGACACTGAGACTTGCGCAACGCAGCAACGCTTTGATCCTGCGCACGACGCGCGTGATTCGCGAGCCTATGGTCGATCTGCAAATCAATGTGAATTGCCCGAACGTTCCGCGTCTGCAGCGCAACTACACGCTGTTCATTGATCCAGCACAACGAATGAGTGCAGAACAGCGCACGCTGTCATCGCCTGCTGCCGAGGTGCGCGTCGCTGTGAACCGAACACCGGCACGCAGACAACCCGCACGACCTCTACCAACATCGACGCCAGCGCGCGCTATCGATGGTAAAACCTACGTCGTTCAACGCGGCGATTCCGTATCCGCGATCGCGCTACGCATCAAATCGCCAGATCAGGATATGTGGGCTGTCGTGGACGACATAGTTGGCGCGAACCCCAACGCCTTCGTTAATGGCAATCCTGATCTGCTACTCGCCGGCGCATTGTTAGCACTACCGACCACAGCCGCGCTGGCAAGCACGGAAGTCTCAACGGTAACGTCGACGCCACCAGAATTCACACCGCCCGCAGGGCCTGCGCCTGCGGCATCCGAGCCTGTTTTAGAAACCGCGGCAACACCTGCGGCCGATGCACCAGAACCACAAAGCAGTACGTCAGCAACGACACGTCAAACCGAAGCGTTGCTGTCTGTCCTGCGTGACGCCGGATCGCTGGAGAGCAGCACTCAAACGACGGTCGACGAAGCACTATCAGACAGTCCATTTAAGGCCCTACCAGAAACACCCACGACACAAGCCACTGCGCCAACACCGGTCGAAACACCTGCGGTCGCGACCGCGGCGACGCCGACATCCTCTTGGCTCGACAGGTTCGTTGCGCTGGCTTTGGGCATGGCCGGCGCGATAGCGCTGTGGATGCTGTGGCAAATCGCCGCAGGTGCGTCGGCACGTAAGCGCCGTGCGCAAGGCGTCGCTGCCGCATCGCCTGTCCGCTCAACGCCTACCGCTGCTCCCGTTGCCCGCCGGGCAACCGTTGAACCCACACCGTGGCGAGCGCCGGTCGACCCCACACACAAACCCGATGTTGGCATCGAGGTAACACGCCTGGACATCGATTTTGGTGATGCCCCGCAAGCACAGCTAACGCCCGTTGATATCGATCTTGGCAGTACCGCAGAGATGCCGAGTGATGATGTTGCGATGAGCGACACCGGCAACGACACGATGCCGCAGTTCGCAGCGCCGGACGAAGCCGATATCATCGAAAACACCCAGAGCCGCGAACTCGCGGCACTGGATGAAGAAACCCAGCAATTGCTTGAAAAGGATTATGAAGAGCAGTTGACTCGCACCCAACAACTGTCGCGCGATATCGCCGCAAAAGCACTCGGGATTCCGCGGGCCGGCGATCGTTCGGCAACTGAGCAGCTACCTCAGCTGGACGTGGATCCGTACGTAGATGACGACAAAACACTGAACCAGTCCGTCATCATCGAAGCACCGGGTTTCGAGAGTCCTTACGAAGAAGACATCACAATTACGGCGAATATGTCGCTCGACCTCGACTTGGACGAAGAAGACTTTGACGAAGTATCCGGCTTGCTACGTTCACCGGCCGACGATCTGGTTATCGACGCTGAGTTCGACTATGACGACGAAGACCTTGACCATGACCATGACAAAACGACAAAGCTCACTCGCAAGGCATCGTCGCAGTAATTAGTCGTCGAGTACGCTCAGTCGATCGACCTTGCGGTAGTTGCGCGATAGCATTTGCCCACGATTGCCGCGAGTACCAACGTAGTTTTCTATCTCCGCTGGCTTGAGCGTCATATGGCGTTCACCACAATGCACGACGAGCGATGCGTTTTCGGGCACTGCCGCAATAGCGACCAGCCATTCTTCCCCACTCTCGAATTTCTTTTTGGGAATATCCAGAATCTTGTTGCCCTTGCCGCGCGACAACTCTGGCAAATCATCGAGATCGAAGGCTAGCATTCTGCCGATATTGCTCACGCCAACGAGCCTTTCTCCCTCAAGCCACTGTGTTGGCGCAGGGACGAGAACATCCGCGCCTTTCGTCACGTTCAAGACGGCCTTACCCGCTTTAGCGCGACTAAAAACACCTTCGGCCTGCAACACAAATCCGTAGCCAGCACTCGTTGCAACGACCCAACGATCCTCTGGCGACCCAAACATCACGCCGCAAAATGAGGCACCGTCAGGCGGGTTGAAATGCCCCGAGAGCGGCTCACCCTGGCCGCGAGCCGACGGCAACGTGTGTGCGAGCAAGCTATAAGCCCGACCTGTACTATCGACAAACAATGCAGTCTGATTACTCTTGCCGCGCGCAGAAGACAAATATTCATCACCGGCCTTGTAGCTCAACGCACGCGGATCAATCTCATGACCTTTCGCTGCCCGCGCCCAACCGCGTCGTGACAGAACGACGGTAACAGGCTCGCTTGCCACCAACGCAGTCTCATCGAGTGCACTGCCCGGCTGACGTTCGATCAATCGGGTTCTTCTATCGTCACCATGTGCGTCGGCGTCAGCACGAATTTCATTCTTGATGAGTGTTTTCAAACGTGCGTCGCTACCTAGCAGTTGTTCTATGCCTGCTTTTTCAGTCGCGAGCTCATCCTGTTCACCACGAATCTTCATCTCTTCGAGACGGGCAAGATTTCTCAGTCTCAAGTTCAAAATGGCATCCGCTTGTCGTTCGCTTAACTCGAATCGACGCATCAACTCATCTCGGGGTTTCTCATGCTCGCGAATGATCGCAATAACCTCATCGATACTCAGATACGCAACCAGCAAGCCCGCGAGAATATGCAGTCGATCATCCACTTTCGCCAGACGGGTCTCCAAACGGCGAATGACCGTTGCCTTACGAAACGCGAGCCATTCCACCAGCAATCCACGCAAATCGAAGACTTGCGGCTTACCGGATAAGCCAATCACGTTGATATTAACGCGCAACGTTTTCTCGAGTGATGTCGTTGCAAACAGATGTGACATCAACTGCTCGACGTCGACACGTCGTGATTTCGGCGTGACGACAATCCGTACCGGCGCTTCGTGGTCAGATTCATCACGAACATCTTCAACCATTGGCAACTTTTTGTTGCGAATCTGAGCGGCGATTTCCGTAATGATCTTGGCGCCGGACGTTTGAAACGGCAGCTGCGTGATCACGATATCGTCATCTTCGCGTTCCCACAGCGCGCGTGCGCGCAGCGTGCCGTTACCCGTTTCATAAATCGCCGCAACATCGGCGGCGGCCGAAATGATTTCGCCGCCGGTCGGAAAATCCGGACCTTTGATGTGGGTCATCAGGTCGGCAACACTTGCCTTGGGTTTTTCAAGCAGATGCACAAGCGCATGACACACTTCACGTAAATTGTGTGGCGGTATATCGGTAGACATGCCAACGGCGATACCGCTCGTGCCATTCATCAGCAAGTTCGGCAACCGCGCCGGCAACACCGCTGGCTCGTCGATAGTGCCATCGAAGTTCGCCTGCCAATCGACAGTGCCGAGCCCGAGTTCAGCGAGTAACGTATCGGCGTACGGACGAAGCTTTGCCTCGGTATACCGCATTGCTGCGAACGACTTCGGGTCATCTGTCGAACCCCAGTTACCTTGCCCGAACACGATGGGGTAGCGGTATGAGAAATCCTGCGCCATCAACACCATGGCTTCGTAACATGCAGAATCACCATGCGGATGAAACTTGCCAATCACATCACCGACCGTACGCGCAGATTTCTTGGGTTTCGAATCTGCGCCCAGACGCAGCTCACTCATCGCGTAAATGATACGCCTTTGCACCGGCTTCAGACCGTCTCCGACATGTGGCAACGCACGATCAAGAATCACGTACATCGAATAATCGAGGTAGGCTTTTTCGGTATAGCTGCGCAGCGCCAGTTGTTCCACGCCTTCAAAATTCAAAGTGTTTTGCATGTTGTTTCGTTGTCCATCGCGCGCTAGACCGCAGCGAGATTTCCAGTGGTTTCGAGCCAGTGCCGTCGATCCGACGCACGCTTTTTGCTAAGCAACATATCGAGCATCTGGTCGGTGTTAGCCTCACCATCAATCGTGAGCTGTACCAACCGACGGGTGTCCCGATGCATCGTGGTTTCACGCAATTGACCAGGACTCATTTCCCCCAGGCCCTTGAATCGCGTCACTGTAGTCTTCAATCGTTTCTTATCGGACGGCAAGCCATCAATGATCGCTTGTCGCTCTGCCTCATCAAGCGCATAGAACACTTCCTTACCAACATCGACCCGGTACAACGGTGGCATCGCAACATAGACATGACCCGCACTGACCAACGGGCGAAAATGTCTCAGGAACAAGGCGCACAACAGCGTCGCGATGTGAGCGCCGTCTGAGTCAGCGTCCGCCAGAATGCAGATCTTGTGATAGCGAAGCCCGCTCAAGTCGGGTGCGCCGGGGTCCACGCCAATCGCGATACTGATGTCGTGCACTTCCTGCGAGCCAAGTATTTGTGTGGTGTCGACTTCCCATGTGTTCAGAATTTTTCCGCGCAACGGCATGATCGCCTGCGTTTCGCGGTCTCTCGCCTGTTTCGCAGAACCACCCGCGGAGTCACCTTCTACGAGAAACAGCTCGGATCGAACCGGCTCCTGACAGGCGCAATCCGCAAGTTTGCCCGGCAATGCAGGCCCGGCCACGACTTTTTTGCGGACAACTTTCTTGGCCGCACGTAAGCGCTGCTGCGCACGCGAGATCGCTAACTGCGCGATCTGTTCGCCGGTGTCCGGGTGCTGGTTTAGCCACAGCGCAAAATTGTCCTTGATGATTCCGGTGACATAGCCCGCTGCCTCTCGCGATGACAGTCGCTCTTTCGTTTGACCGGAGAACTGTGCGTCCGCAAGTTTGACGGACACAACGTAGCTAACCCGGTCCCAAACATCATCAGGCGCCAACTTCACACCACGCGGCAAAATGCTGCGGAACTCGCAGAAGTCCCTGATCGCCTCGGTCAGACCGGTGCGCAACCCGTTCACATGGGTACCGCCTTGCGCCGTTGGAATCAGATTGACGTAACTCTCGGTCGACAGTGGACCGTCATCGGTCTGCCAGACCAATGCCCAATCCAGCGCCGCATCGTTGTCCTTGGTGGAACCGGCATAAGGCGCCGCCGGCAGGGTTGCTGCACCCTCTAGCGCCTCGGTCAGGTATTGCTCCAAACCATCGTCATAGTGCCAGACGTCCGTATCACCGGTTTTCTCTTCGATGAATGTCACGCGCAAACCAGGACACAACACGGCCTTGGCGCGCAACGCGTGTTTCAGTCGGCTAACCGAAAAATTTGACGAGTCGAAATACTGTTTGTCAGGCCAGAATCTTAAGCGTGTTCCCGTGTTGGCTTTGCCGACTTTGCCGACCACTTCAAGCGCACTCGAGCGTTTGCCGCCTTTGAATGCAACGTTGTGTTCTTTTCCGTCACGCTTGATCCAGACATCAAGCTGCGATGACAGCGCATTGACCACCGACACACCGACGCCGTGCAAACCGCCCGAGAACTGATAGTTATCATTCGAGAATTTGCCGCCCGCGTGTAAGCGCGTCAGGATCAACTCGACACCGGGGATTTTCTCTTTCGGATGCACATCGACAGGCATACCGCGGCCATTGTCACTGACTTGCAGCGAGCCGTCCTTGTACAACACGACTTCAATCTTGTCGCAATGGCCGCCGAGCGCTTCATCAACACTGTTATCGATGACCTCATGTGCCAGATGGTTCGGCCTGGCCGTATCGGTATACATGCCAGGGCGACGTCGCACTGGCTCCAGACCACTCAGAACTTCAATGTCTGACGCTTTGTAACTCTCGCTCATTAAGCCTCCACGAAACCGTGCATTCAGGCCGCACCGGATTTTTGATGCACGCCGCCGGCGAGATAGTCGTAGTGCGACGGTAGCTTTGCAAGCTCATTTTGTTTGTACGCCATCATCTCTTGCTGGAATATTCTCGCTTTGGAGACGTTATCGGCGATCGCGGGTTCAAACGGACCGACACCACCCTTGAACTGACCGAAATCAAACGGCATGTGGTTCATGCCGATCAACACAGCCTCCCACCCGTCGGTGAAGCTGTAGTCGGCGAAATTTGCGCGGAACATTTGACGAATGATTGGTGCGTCGACGAATGTCAGGCGCGCGTAACGCAGAATCTCGGCGAGTCGATCCGACACCTTCATGCCGTACTTCACGTCTCGCCAATACGGCGTGTCTTCGCGTGACGTCAGCATGTAGTGCGCGCAGAGAAAGTCGCGTACGTTCTCAAAAAACTCGGTAACGATGGTGTTGTACATTGTCACGTCGCCGACGTTGTAGTCGTTGCGCCCGTTGGCGAGCATTCGCGCCAGCGTTTCCGCCTGCAGCTGAACCGCAAACAGACCGGTTGACTCCAGCGGCTCCATAAAACCGGCAGCCAGACCAATAGCGACGCAGTTGCGCGACCAGACATTGCGGTGTTTGCCCACTCGAATATCAATGTGACGGGCATCGACGTCCTTGACACGATCCGTGCCCAGATGGCGTCGGAATTCAGCCTCCGCTTCATCTGCAGACACATAGCGATCGCAATAGACGTAGCCAGACCCGCGCCGAGTAAATAAAGGCACTTCCCAGATCCAACCGGCCGACTGCGCCGTACAATTGGTATAGGACAGCATCTCGCTTCGCGGATCTTCGTAGTCGAAGCGCATCGCGACGGCCTTGTTATTGAACAGGTAGTCGTAATACTCGTCGAATGGCTCGTTGAGCGCTTGACCGAGGAGCATCGAGCGGAAGCCCGTGCAGTCAATGTACAAATCTGCGTCCAGCGTTTCTCCGCTGCTGCGCCTCAAACCAGATATGTCACCGCGCTCATCAAGCGTCACCTCATCGATCGTATCGATAATCCGTTCGACGCCGCGCTGACAGGCATAGCGCGACAAGAAGTCGCCCAGAAGACCCGCGTCGACGTGATAAGAAGGCCCCGCCGACATAACGCTGCGAATGGTGCTGCCCTGGCGCAGGATATCCGGCGTCACAAAGCAATAATCGAAGAACGACATCCGATCCACATTGTCCGGGTCCGACAGATAGCGGTTGTGCCAATAACGGTTAATCGGTCTGCCTTCGACATCCCGCATCGGCTCGAACGTGTAGTAGAAACCATGCCCCTTTTCGTAGAAATCGTTGAAGCGAATCGCGCTCTTGTACGTCGCATTCACCTCGCCCATCCAGTCAGATTCTTGCAGACCGAGGTTCTGCATGTAATCGACCATAGGCACGATCGTCGACTCACCAACGCCGATAATCGGGATATCTGATGACTCGATCAACTTGATCTTCACGCCTTGAAGCTGCGCGGATAGCGTCGCAGCAGTCATCCAGCCGGCACTGCCTCCACCTACGATAACGATTGTTTTAACCATTGCTCTTCTACACTCGCAAACCCGTTAGCCATGAATAATAGCAGCCGGATCGCCCTGACAGTGATGCAACTTGCAACGCCTGCCTGAACGCAGGCTTGACAGCTCCCGTAGCGTTTTTGTGTACACTCTCGCCTGTCGGATACAAGGTGGTTCAACGTGGCAAAGAAAATCGATCTCGAAAAGGCACTGGAAGAACTGGAAGTGCTGGTGAATGAACTGGAGAGTGGTGAGCTAGGACTAGACGCTGCGATGAAGAAATTCGAGCGTGGTGTCGCGTTGACGCGCGACTGTCAAAATGCGCTGACGAGCGCAGAGCAACGCGTCAGCGTTTTGCTGGCGAAATCGGGGCTTGATGACGATATGGTGCCGTTTGACGGCGACGCGGACGACTAGGTTTGCGGACTTCCGGCTCGCTGCAGGCGTTCAATAAGGGATCGCAAGAACACTTTGTTAAACCGCAACTGGCAACTTGATGACACTTGCTCCATCAGCGTTGCACTCACACGCAGAAGATTAACCGGCGATTTTGCGCGTATGGAGGCATTGCGCTTGGCATCGTTCAGGTAGCTCGACTCACCGAAGCAATCGCCCCGACCGAGTGACCCTACGGCGCGGCGGCCACTAATCACCTCTGCCTCGCCTGTGACGATAATATAAAACCGATCGTCAATTTCGCCTTCGCGGACGATGTCCTCATCCGCTTCGTACTCGCTGATTTCGCCGGCGCGCAACACTTCCCAGATTTCCGAATGCGAGAAATCATGGAAGAAACTCAAGCGACGCAACAAGTCAAAGTGTTCCTGATTGTCGAACTGGTCTGCCTTGGCGCGCAGATCCTGGTAAACGTGTGTCAGCTCAGCGGCCAGTGACAAGCCATTGGCGTATCGCTTGTCCGGCGCTTTTTGCAACATCACCGCAACGATATTTTCAAGCTCATCGGGAATGTCTTCACGGTAACGGTGAATCGGTGGCGGTGTCGCGAAAACGATTTGATGCAGCAGCTTCGAGAGGTTGCCCGCCCGGAACGGTCTGAAACCGGTGAGCAATTCATACATCACGGCGCCCAGTGAGTACAGATCCGAACGGTTCGTTAGCTCTTCGGACTGGACTTGCTCAGGGGACATGTAGCTCGGCGAGCCAGCGATACCTTCAATACGCGAAACCTCAGCATCCTTGATAATCGCAATACCGAAATCAATCACGCGAACATCATTATCAACCGTCAGCATGATATTGCTTGGTTTGATGTCTCTATGAATCACGCCACGCCCGTGCGCGTAGTGCAGCGCCTTAGCCGTCTTGTAAACGATTTCGATAACGTCATCGACTGGCAGTAACCGACCCGGCTTGCAATACGACGCGAGCGTGCGCGCACCATGGATATGTTCTGTAACGACGTAGTACTTGCCGTTTTCTTCGCCAGCGTCGTAGATCGGCATGATGTTCGGATGCTGCAACATGCCAACCATGTGCGCTTCATTAAAAAACATCTTGCGCGTGACACGCGATTTTTCTGCCTCGGCTTCGTCAGAGCCGATGTTGTAAACCTTGATGGCAACGTCGCGCCGGTAGTACGGATCGTGCGACAGATAGACCGTGCCTGTGCTGCCTTTACCGACTTCATTGACGATCACATACTTACCAAACTTGTCCGGTGTCGTATTGCTTGTGATCGTGGCTGCACTGGTGGCCATAGGGATACTCAGTCAGGGCATCATAAACCCTGCAATTATTGTCAAACCAGCGGCACCAATCAGTGCTGCTACGAGGTCATCTAGCATAATTCCGAGCCCGCCATGGAGTCTGTGATCCAGTTCTCTTATCGGCCA
>JBCBZK010000023.1:0-32893 GCA_039815365.1 Pseudomonadota bacterium
ATTCCTGACTATCGGCTGCACCCGGATGTTGTATTTCCGACATTTGTTGAAGACGCCGCGAAAGCAGTCTCGTGGGTCATCGACAATGGTGACAAATACGGCGCTGATACCAGCACGCTATTTGTCATGGGGCATTCCGCCGGCGCTCATATTGCGGCGATGCTCAGCACCGATGCGCGCTTCCTCGGGGCACATGATGTTTCGTTACAGCAGCTGAGTGGCTTTATCGGTTTGTCCGGTCCGTATGATTTTCTGCCTTTGGAATCGGGTTATTTGCTTGACGTGTTTCCCGAAGACCAACGACAAGCCAGTCAACCGATTCAATTCGTCTCAGCACAAATGCCACCGACCCTGCTCATCCACGGGAGTGATGATGATGTCGTCGACGACGGCAATAGCGTGCGGATGGCAGAACGCATCACGAGCGTCGGCGGCACTGTCACGCTGACGCTGTATGACGGCGTCGGTCATGCGGCCATTGCCGCCGGATTATCACCGCCGTTGGATTTCGCTAACAGCACGCTCGAAGACAGCCTCACATTTTTGGACGCACTAAGCGGCGAGTAGCTATAACAAGACGTATAGTTTCAACGCATGGTGGTCTGCGCGCCGTATATCGGCAATAAAATCACCACCATATTCGTAAGTGACTATTTTCTATGCGCTTGTCATTCAGGCGTCGTCAATTACTACCCTTACCTGCTGAATGTCACTGACAATGCGAGTTCCTTTTCTGCGGAACACACTATGCCTCGGCAGACATTCTTCGGACCTATCAAACTGCTGATCATGGCGCTCGCCGTGACCGGCGTTGGCTGCGCGTCGAAAACCGTCGTTAGCGAAACACCCGTGGATTCGAAACAACCTGCCACACCCGCGCGCGCCGGACCACCAGCGAACTGGTACGCAACCGCAATGCAACGACATGCACCGTTAGGACGAATTCCGGGTAACCTCACCACTGCGCCGCCAGTCGTGTATCGCGGCGACCAGTTCGCGCACGTTGTGTCATACGCACAACAACAAGACAGCTATGCCGTGCTCGTTTGGCACAACGATGCTTTGGTACTCGAACACTATTTTGATCCGTACGATAAGGAACTGCGACCGGAGTCGGCGTCAATGCACAAGTCCGTACTCGCACTGGCGATCGGCGCTGCGATTACCGATGGCGCGATCGACAGTGCCGACGATCGTATTGGCAAGTACATCGAGCGCTGGCGAGATGACCCACGCGGCGACATTACGCTCAGACAGTTGCTCACGATGTCATCCGGCCTCAAGCCACTCGGCCGGGAAGGCGGACGTGAATCGGAGAGCGCACGGTTTTGGCTTGATGGTGCCAATGCACGAGCGACCGTATTGGGCCTATCGATCGAACGCGCTGCCGGCAGCGGCTTCTCCTATCAGGATACTGTTTCGCAGCTACTGCTCATCGCTTTGGAAGCGGCCACGGGCGTTGAATATGAACGCTATCTGTCCGAGCGTATCTGGAAACGCATTGGCGCTGCTGATGCCTTTGTCTGGCGCAATGAACCTGACGGATTCCCACGCGCCAATACCGCATTGATGGCACGCGCACGTGACTGGTTGCGCGTTGGGCGGCTCGTTAAAGATAGAGGCCGTTTCGACGGCGTTTCGATTATTGACCCTGACGTTATCAAAGATGCAACGACTCCCTCGCCAACCAACCCGAACTACGGCTGGCAAATGTGGCTTGGCACTGAGTATCAGCAACGACGGTTCTATGCGGGCGACAACACAGGCACCTCGTTCGCCGCAAGCGCGCCTTACAATGTCGACGACTGGGTATTCTTTGATGGTTTCGGTGGGCAGCGCGTTTATATCAGCGCAGCGCAGAATCTCGTTATTGTTCGCTCCGGTGCTCTGCAGATGGAGTGGGATGATGCAATGCTGCCGAATCTGGTTATTGATGCGATCAACGAACGTCAAATTCAACGCACAGAAGTAACGCTCGATGCGGGTGATGGACGGACGATTCCGCTGCGCGTGTTCTCACCGAGTGAGGGTTGTAACGCCTGCACGCTAGTGTTTTTCTCTCACGGCGCCGGACTCAGCCACGAAAGCTACACGCCGTTACTGTCACATTGGGTGCGCAAGGGTTACGTCGTTGCCGCGCCGCTACATGTGGATTCGCAATCACATCCGTCGCGAAACGACTATAACGGACTGGACTGGGTGCGAACGCGCGTCGCCGACTATCATCTCGTCACGCATGCATTGATGTCGGACGATGCAACGGTTGAGGGCGTTAGTTTTTCAGGAGCATTGATCGCTGCCGGTCATTCTTTCGGCGCATTGACCGCGCAAATCGCCGGCGGCGCAACGCTTGACCCGCAGATCGGCGTGCACCTCAGCGCCGATGCGATTTCGCCACTTGGCGTCATTGCACTGTCTCCACCAGGTCCTATCGACAACTATATTGCGGCTGCGGGTTGGGCCAAGATAGACCGGCCGATGTTAGTCGTCACGGGCACGAACGACACCATCGAAAATTTCACCCCGCAGTGGACGCTGCATATGGCGGCCTATGACGCCGCGCCAGCAGGCAGCGCCTATGGATTGGTTTTCGAGGATATCGATCATTATTTTAACGGCGCTTTTGGCCGACCGAACAATGCGAGCTTTATAAACAACCCGGAGGTCGCACGACTCAATGCTATCGTCGTAGACTTCTTTGCAGCATTGGAAACAGGCGTGCTGCCAACGTCGGCGCAATGGCGTGATCAATCAGACACATCGCTGCGCGCAATGTCGCGCTAACACCAAGGAACTGAATGATGTTGAAAACCAATCTCGATCAACGGGGCCGTGCCTCTTTCGACTTCCTGGCATCGATGGGTGGCGTGTCGCAATCCGTGTATGCCGAGCTTGACGCTGATATCGCAGCCGCCGGTATCACCGACGCGTCACTGCCTGAGGATCTCGACGAACGTCAGCAATTTATGAATGACGCGCTAAAGGACTCCAAAGCGTTCGGCGTGATCAAGCTCATGGGTGATTGGTGGGGCAAGTATCACGGGATGATGGCAGTCGAGGCATTCGAAGACACCAAAGAGCAAACGATCGCAGAGCTCACGCAACTGGATGAGAAAGACGGTGCAGCCGAGCTGCATCTTGACCCGGAGATGCGCCTGCCCACGTGGTGGACTGACCACTGGATCCATCGAACGACAGGCGGTTGGGATGGTCATGCGTACATGGGCTATGTGCACGGTGAGCTCATTCACAGAAAAATGGTCGCCAGTGTCTTCCCTGCATTGTTTAAGCAACGCGGCATTATTGCCTCACATGCACCCAAGGCGCATTACGCCGACATTCTGGACATGGGCGCGTCCAGTGGCCATTCGATGATCGGGTTACAGGAAACCTACCCGGACGCACAAATTACGGGTATCGATTTGTCCGCACGCATGCTCGAGAACGCCTATCGCGTCGCGAAGCACGCCGGTCACTCGTGGAAACTCTACCAACGAGATGCAGCGGACACGCAGTTTGCTGACAACAGTTTCGACCTGATTTTTATTTATGCGGTGTTTCATGAAACACCAGTCGATGTTGCACGTGACATCTTCGCCGAAGCGCATCGTGTGTGTCGTCCGGGCGGCGACATCGTGGTTAACGATGTCACCCGTTACAAGGACTTGTCACCTTTGGAAGTCTGGCGTGCTGACTACAGCGCCGCACATGGTGGCGAGCCGTATTGGCGTGGCACGGCGCAATTGGACTTTAGCGAGTTAGCAACCGAGGCTGGATTCGTCAATGCGCTCTCCGTCAGTATGCCACCGAAGGCTTATCCGCATTACATGGTCGCGACCAAACCGCAGCAATAAACCCTCTACCGAGCAACACACTATGCCCGACACGACACCGCCACGACGCTTGTTAACCGATGCGCAAACCAATGATCTCGGACACGCGCTGCTGACACTGACCAAGGAGCTTTGGGTGCTTACCGATCGCGTCCACACGTTCGAAGCAGTGCTAGCGAAACATGGGATTGCCGTGACCGAAGACATTGAAGCCTATGAGCCTGACGCCGACGAGACCGCTCGCCGACTGGCGCATAGCCAGCGCATCGTGCAGTCGGTTCTCGGGGCGCTAGGGATCGGTATATCGCCGGGCGAGGCGATGGCTCATGAGTCGGTGAAATCAAGCAATGAACACGACGGTACGACTAGCTGACGTCTTCTTCTTTCAATTTGTAACCGGCAAGTAACCCGATCGCGACACAACCGGCGACCATCGGAATATATGAGACGCCTAGTAACAACGCCTGACGAATTGCTGGCGTCTGCAGTGCCTCCTCCGGCAACGTCTTGTCGAAACCTGCCAGAGACAATGCGACACCGACGACAAGCGGGCCAAACGCAAACGTGAATTTCTCAACAAAACTATAGAATGCGGTAAACACACCTTCGCGGCGGACATCGGTGAGTTTTGCATCGTAGTTGACGATATCGGTCAGCATAGACATGGCCATCACCACGTTGCCTGAGAACGCGATAGCGAGGAACGCCCCACGCAGACAAATCGCCCACAACGCTTCGCTATCACCGGCCAGAATCCAACTACCCATCACAACGACATACATCAGTGCGCATAGCGAGTACGTCTGGCTCTTGCCGATTCGCTGCGAGAGCTTTACAAGCATTGGTGTGACTAATACGGAAACCGCGCTGATGGTCAGAAAATAAGGCGTCATCACCTTAAACGTCAGCCCCAGAACACTCGTTACAAAAAACGGAAACGCTGCGATCGTGGCGGCGGCGCCCATCAGTTGTGCGCCCTTGACCAACAACAACCGAATGAAGTGCTTGTTCGAGAACACGTGGCTCAACTCACGCAAAATACTCGGTCGAGTGACCGGCGCTAACGTAAAACGTGCGGATGCTGTGCCGACCCAGGCCATAAACGTGAATACGAAAATCAATATTGCGCCGCCGATGCCGACCATCGCGTAGGCGCGCGCCGAGTCTTGTCCGTACTGATCAAGCACCCACGGTACGCCCGCACCGACCAGCCCACCTAGCGACAGGAAAACAACGCGGAACCCGTGTATTCGCGAGCGTTCGTGATAGGCATCTGTCATTTCTGCCGGCATCGACATATAAGGAATATTGAAGAGCGTGTAGCCTGCCGCATACAGCAACAACCCGGCAACGATGTAACTGATCGTTACGGTCTGGCTATCGAACACCGGTGTTGTGAAAATCATCACATACGACACTGCGCACACAACGGAACCGGCCAGTAAGAAAGGTCGACGGCGTCCCGACTTGGCGCGGATACGATCACTCCAACCGCCAACCAACGGATCCGTCAAAATATCGAAGACCTTGGTCGCGAACAAAATAGACCCCGCGATCGCCGGACTGATTTTGAGTACGCTGATCATGAAGTACAAAGCGAAACCCGCAATGGTATTCAACATGAAAGCCGTACCGAGACTGCCGCATGCCCAGAACACTTTGGTGTGCACGGGGATTGTGTCCAGCGTCTCTTCGCTCAACGTCGTTGTAGTCAATGGAGTCTCTTTACTTGATTCAGAGGGCGACGGTTGCCGGATCGTACAGGGTCAGTCCTAGCGTATCTTCAGTACGCACAGGTTGTTTCTTCAGCGCCAGCGGATCTTGCGCAGTCAATCGCTCACCACCCGCCTGCGATTCAAGATGCACTTGCGTGACACGCTCGCGACGACCATCCTCATAACGCTGCAAGGCCTCGTCGATATCATCGATCTCACTGAGCGCCCGGCCTAGCACGACGCCATCTTCAATAGACGTTGCGGCGCCTTGCCCAAACCACGGCAACATCGGATGCGCCGCGTCACCCAGCATCGTAATGCGCCCGGACACCCAGCTTGGAATGGGCTTGCGTGCGAACAGACCCCACTTATGCACCTGCGGCTGTGCGTAGCGATCCAGGATCGTCGTGACTTCTTCGTGAAAGTCCGCAAATGTCTCTCTAAGTAGTTGCGTCTCTCCGGTTTGCGACCAGCCTTCAGCCGACCAATCATCCGCCTTGGTAAAGGCCACAAAGTTTTGCACCGCACCTTTGCGTACCGGATAACGAACGAACATTCTGCCAGGTGCAATGAACACCGCCGAACCCTCGGAGAGTTGATAGTCACCCAACAGCGACATATCCAGCAGACCACGCCAGGCGACGTAGCCCGAAAAGTCTGGCGCAGACTCGCCAAACACCTGCTCTCGTAGTGTCGACTTCAAACCATCTGCGCCGACAACGATATCTGCGGACTCAACGCTGCTATCAGCGAAATGCAATTCGTAGCCTGTCGCATCTCCCGTGACACGATCAAAGCGCTTGTTCAGAGACACGGCATCGGCATCGAGACCGATGAGCGCATCGACCATCAGCGCATGCAGATCAGCACGGTGCATTTGTAAATACGGTGCACCGAGCTGTTCGCGGGTGCTACTGCGATCGATGTCAACGAGAATCTCGCCGGTCGAAAAATGCCGTGTGCGCATGAGCAGTGGCTCGTCCGCTTTGGCGTCCAGTTGATCGCCCAAACCCAGAAAGCGAAGACCCTTAACGGCATTCGGCGACAGGGAAATGCCTGCGCCAACTTCGCCCAGCGCAGGAGCCTGCTCGTAGACCCGGACACGATGGCCAGCGCGCACTAAACCCAGTGCCAGTGCGACACCGCCGATACCGGCACCGACGATCGCTATATTTGGCTTAGCTGTCATGGCTTATCAATCCAAGTGCACCGGGGTTCAATAGGTTATAGGGGTCAACACGACGCTTAACCTCACGCAAAACGTCAAGTGACGTAGCGTCACGTTCGCGGGTGTAAGGGTATGCTTTGCCAATTTGAAAATGGGTGGCGCCATGCTCGTACATGATATCGATCGTTCGCACGCGAATGTTCTCTACCAAATCGCGGGACGCGTCGTCCCGGGCAGGCTCACTAAAAGATGCCAGAACGTCATCCGACATCGTTATGCGATGGATATCTAACCACTCGTCTTCCCAATACATCACTGTCTCATACAGAAAACCCGCACTGCCACAGGTCGCGTAGACAACGTAGACTTCCACGCGGTGTTCTTCGCACTGTGATTTGATTGATTGCAGATACGAATCGACGTCGGCCTGCAACCCCGCGGCTTTCGAATACGGCACAACGGCGTGCAATGGCAAGAGTCGCTTGCCGTTAGGCCCAAGCACGGCAGGTTCGGGGAACGGCATGGCGCGCGTAAATTCGGCCATTGTGTTGGCAATCTCCACACCGCGATCACCAACCTCATGACGTATGCGTTGCAAGGTACTTGCCAGCTGCCGATTGTCGTAACCTTCGGCGAGGAAATTCACAAGAAAACTCGAGCCTTTCAAGAATCGCCTGCCGCCAATGGCTGCTTTGAACCCGTTTTTGAGCGCCGCCCATGCATTCGGCGCACCGCGCATAATCGTCATGAGCTGACCGAAATCGTTTTTGAGATTCGCATCTCCCGCGACACTTTTGACCAAAGCGGTTTCCGCCCCAAAGACTTCGGTTGCTAATCCATGCCGGGTAACTCGCCCGACCGCCTCGGTGAGTGACGCGAAATCGTTGAAGGAAAACGACAGGCCGGCTCCGACGTTGGGCCGCGGCTCTAACCGAATAGTCACTGCTGTCTTTACGCCCAGCGCGCCACAATCACCACAGAACAATCCCGTCATATCAGGACCATACTCGCGATAGAACGCACTGTGATTTGGCTGAGCCGCTGAGCCGGTAATTGCAATGCTGCCATCGGCGAGGACTACCTCCAACCCAACAGCCGCTGCCATCGAGGAGCCGTTTTTGGATGACCCAAAAGTAACAGCGCCTTGCGCCATTGCGCCGCCAACGGTTGATACACCGCCGGACATCGGCCCCCAAAAAACGCAACGCACGTCATGCGGTTTGAGCGCCTCGTCAAGTGCGGCCCACGTGCAACCGCTCTCGACCGTCACAAACAGGTCTTGCGCATTGATCTCGCGTATCGCTGTCAGTCGCTCGGTACTCAACACGATACTATCGGCACGGTCAGGCAAGAACGCATCGGTATAGGACATACCGCCACCACGCACGAACACGGCAACCCCTGCTTGCGTTGATGCTTTGACGACCGCACTGACCTCATCAGTCGATGCCGGCGCCACAACCGCGAGCGGTAACTCGCCGCTACGATAAACATCCTGCGACGCCACGCGACGGGATTGCTGAGACTGCGCGACGTTCGCTTCCCCAACGATGTCCGTCAGCTGCGCTACAAAGCCTGAATGCGCTTTCTGCGCGACGACGTCGAAAGGGATGCTACTCATTTTATAATGGCTTCAGCGCTGTTGTCTGCGACAAGAACGTTGGTGTGGTGCCATGCGTCACCTGCTCGAAGCCGCAGTCTGCAACGAGCGCTGCAAAGTCTGTAGCAACGAATGCGGGCGAATACGGCTCGCAGTTGTAACGTGCGTCGAAGGCCAGCCACATGCGGTTAGGTGCGGGTAGCTCATGCCCATTCGGCGCGTCGATAGCGATGAACTGACCGCCCGGTCGCAACACGCGTAACGCCTCTTTGACGATGAGCTCGAACGTATGCTGGGGCACTTCGTGGAACAAAATATAGGCAAACACAATATCGACGGAGCCATCTTCGTGCGGCAAATCCTCAGCAAGCGCCTGTTGGAAATGCACCTCTACGTCGAGGTCCGTGGCGCGTTTGTGGGCGTAGCGAAGCAACGGCAAACCAACGTCGATACCCCAAACCTCTGCCTCTGGAAAGCGCGCTTTCAGCGCCGTCGTACACTGACCTATAGAACAACCAAGATCGAGAATCTTTTTGACAGGTTTGTCGACAGGCGGCTCAAAACCGTACGCATAGCCATGATGTAGTTCGTCGTTTTCGTTACCGCCCTGATAGAACACGCGCGTGCCATGCAAGAACACATAGCCGGCAAGGTCATCACGGCAATAGCCGCCGGCTTGCAAATGGATATCCTGACAAGCCGACTCAGGCACATGAAAATCCGGGTCAATGTGCAAGCGTTCCGGATTGCGTGTTTGCGCGTCGTCAAGCGCTTTGATCCATTGCTCTCGATCAGCACCGTAAGCATCGAACAACCCTTGCCAGGTCAGTTGTTGCTGACTGCGCATGACACGCTTCCACGCCTGTAACGATGGCTTCGCGTCGAGTGTTGGAGCCAGTTTTTGGTAGTCGTCCACCGTCAGCGATACAGGCAAACCTGCCGAAACTGCTTCTTCGCAAATGTCCTGCGCTATAGAGGGGAACCATTCGTTAATCGCAAGATTTCGAACACTCGTCAGGTAATCAAGGTAACTGTCATCCGCGCGACTGGGCGATCCCTGAGTATTGCCAACCATTTCAGTTTCCATGTTACGCTCCTTTCCCTCTGCAAAAACTACGTGCCGACTTAGACTAACCTATCGGAAGAACGCCAACCAATACGCAGCTGGCATGCAGCTATGTTCTATTCACATGGTCGGGCGTTTGACGCTTAAACAGTTATGAGACGCCACCGCTCACGGGACTTATCCGATGGACTTAAGACAGCTCAATCACTTTGTCGCAGTATTTGAACGCAAGAATTTATCCAAGGCTGCAGAGGCCATCCCACTCAGCCAACCTGCTCTGACGCGCAGCATGAAAACGCTCGAAGATCAGTTAGGCGTAGAACTCTTTGAACGTCATGCACGCGGCGCGACGCCGACGGCGGCAGGCGAACGTCTGTATCACCATGCAAAATCGATCCTCGCCGAGTGTGCGCGCGCCAAGAGAGACGCAGCGCAACCTATCGGCGAACTGAGCGGCACCGTTTCGATCGGTATCGGGGCATTGTTTGCTACGCGAATTTTTGACGAAATGATCAGCACGTTTTGTAAAAAGCACCCTAAGGTACGGGTCGAAGTTCACCAGGGATACTATGAGGACCTGGTTGGACTACTCGATCTGGGTCAAATCGAAGTTGCATTCATCAACTTCCCGTTATTGTCCCTTCCTGACGCAATGGAGTTTGAGCCATTGCTTGAGCTGCGTACAAGCGTGTTCGCGGCGAAAAACCACCCCGCAGTGAAAGACGGCGAACCGAAAATGGACAGCCTTCGCGATTTTCTTTGGGCGTCGGTCGACCAACCCCACGCAACAGAAGTGCTCGATTCGCTGTTCATATCCGAAGGCGTCGCCGCACCCAAGCCATCGGTGAAAGCGAATTCTCTGACACTCATTAAGTCGTTAGTACTTTCCGGTGACTTTATCGGGCTGCTCCCACATCACTTATTCTGGGATGAGATAAAATCAGGCGATATCGTCAAGGTGAGCTTGCCCTCAACGCCTTTGGTACGCAGCGCCGGACTGATATCGCGCATCGAGACATTCAGGCGCCCGGTTGCCGATGCGCTCGCAAAAGAAATCAGGCTCACCGTCGAGCAGGAAAGTGACGTCCCCATCGTCGTCACAAAAGAAAGCTAAGCGCGAATACTCGAATTCCTAGCTAACCGATATGCTTGAGCTCATGCGGCAGCTAGCGCTTACCGGGGATTGTCTTTAGCGGTTCGAATAGCCGTTTCACCATCGCATCCAGCGATTCTTTTTGCGCACCTCGTGCTGCGTCACTGAACGCATAGCTTTCTATTTCATCGCGAGAGAGCAAGCCTTTGGAAACCAGTACGGCTTCTAATCGCATACGATATTCGCGTTCTACCCAGAGCTCGCCACCCAAAGTGATCATCGCTTCGAGTAAGCGATCCTGCACAGGATCAGGGAGGAAGTGCGGCTCGTCATCGGGAATCCCGATGGCATCAACCTGCGCTTTTGAGCGCGCGTCGTGGTCTTTATCGGTCATTAATCGTCGCTTTGTCTTTCGGCAGCCAACTGTGTCTTGAAGACATCATACTCGTTGATGTCACCACGGCGGTCTTTCTTCCATGTGGTCGCGAAACCTCTAGGGTAGCGAGCGTCGCCATCGCGCCGACCGTCCTCAGACCATAGAAGCGGGAAGAGGTCTCCGCCCGGTTCCTCACCTTCGATCATTTCATCAAAACTAACGCCGGCGATGTTGAGACAGTCGGGCCGCGGCTTCCAGCGAATATCATCACCGAAGATGCGTATCGAAACAGCGATCCGCCAATGATCGGCTGAATTACCGTGCGAGTAATGCAGGGTCCATGGGTGCACTACCAGAAGATCACCCGGCGTCATTTCCCATTGCCGAAAGGTGTTATTCGGATCAGCGCGTAACTTGGCTTCATCAGGGTGCGGAATCCGGTCAGCCGGTCGCGTCATTTGTCGTCCGTTCGGCGAAAACAACCAATAGCGATCGTCGCGCGTGTGGGAGCCTGGTATGCACTCCAGGGAATTTTCTTTCGTAATCGGCGTTAACGGTATCCAGATAGACGGCACCATATTGCCAAGCGTTGGCCAGCCCATTCGGTCGGTATGCCAAATCGTCGCCTCGTCCGAGTTAGGCGGCTTTGCGAAAAACTCATCGAAAAAGAATCGCGCCTGTTTTGATTGCATGGTGCGGGCGGCAGCCTCTGCAACCGGTGATTCAAATACAAACCGGCGAAACTCCTCGACAGTCCGGGACATGTAGCGCCCGGGATACGTCGGCAATAAGCCAAAGTCCTCTTTTTTCTCCGTGATACGGCGCGCGACGGGCAAGAGCTCATCAATCCAGCTTTGGTCAAAGACGTTGCGCAGACAGACAACGCCGTCATTGGCGTAGGTTTGAATCTCCTCGTCCGTAATCGGCCGGCAAGCCTGAGGGCCGCGGGCTGCGTTGGATTCCTGTGTTGTTGACACGCTGCTCATATTCAATCCATTTAACGTCGACAAAAGGGTACCGCTGAGGGTGTGGATGCCAATGTACCTGCCTGACAGCGGCGGCCACCAATCAAAAGTAGGTTGGCCCTGCATACTATTCGTGCATACATCGTCGAATACCGCATAACTGCGCTCTTATGCATGCCGTTTATGGATGAACTACAAATACCTATTGGTATGTCGCCATCGACCTACGCAAGATGCCATCAACAAAGCCGCATTCTCTGGAGCAAAGTCATCAACACAAACACAGCAGCAACCGCCCGCCTTAACGCCTCTCAGTCTCACTTTATCGATGGCGCACGTGTTGAGTCCGGCGACCTCATGGACGTACTCGACCCGGGGACCGGTAAGCCAATCACCACGGTGTGCCTTGGCGGCAGCGCAGAAATCGACACGGCCGTCGCCGCGGCGCGCAAAGCATTCCCGGCGTGGGCCGCGACACCGGCGGATGAGCGCACCCAATGCTTGCTCAGATTCGCCGCGTTGCTGGAGGCTCATACTGACGAGATCAAAGCGCTTTCCATCCTGGACGGTGGTCTGGCCAATATGATCGGCGATTCAACCCCTTGGGTGTCAGCGCTATTTTTGCGCTACTACGCGGGCTGGACTTCGAAGCTTGCCGGCCAAACTCTGCCCTCATCTCCCAACGGGCTTGCACCTACTGACGTGCTTGCCTATACGTTACGCGAACCTGTTGGCGTCGTTGGTGCAATCACGCCATGGAATTACCCGTATGGCATGGAGATTCTGAAGATCGCGCCCATTCTTGCTGCAGGTTGCACACTCGTGCTCAAACCTGCTGAGGAAACACCTGTTGCGTCGTTGCACATGGCGGAGCTTGCGCTAGAGGCAGGGATTCCGCCGGGCGTCTTTAACGTCGTCAATGGTCGTGGCGAAGAGGCAGGCGCGGCGCTTGCCGCGCATCCGGATGTCGACAAGATTGCGTTTACAGGATCGACTGAGGTTGGTCGGTTAATCGTTAACGCCGCTGCCGGCAATTTAAAGAAAGTCTCTCTCGAGCTCGGTGGTAAATCGCCGGTGTTTGTATTCCCCGATGCGAAAATGGATCAGACGATTCCGGGTGTTGCGATGGCCGGCTTTATGATGTCTGGTCAAAATTGCGTGTGCGGCAGTCGTCTGTTCGTTCATGAAAGCGTCGCTGACCAGGTCGCGTCGGGAATTGCCGAGTTTGCAAAGACCATTCATGTCGGCCACGGCAGCAATCCCGACAACATGATTGGGCCGTTGATTTCAGAACGTCAGCTCGACCGCGTCAAAGGCATGATTGGTAGAGCATCGGAGGCAGGCGCGACCTTAGTCACCGGTGGCAATGCGCCGTCCGGCGATGGTTGGTTTGTCGAGCCAACGTTATTCAGTGACTGCACGCCGGATATGGAAATCACACAAAAGGAAGTATTCGGACCTGTCATTGCGATGCAGACGTTTGACGACAGCCATGACTACAACGCGCTGGCGGCAATGGCGAATGATTCGCCGTACGGCTTGTCCGGCAGTGTGTGGACGCAGAATCTCGAAACGGCCATGCGAATGACGCGCCTCATCGACAGCGGTCAGGTGGGTGTCAACACGCACGCCGCAATGGATCCTTCGATGCCGTTTGGCGGCAACAAACAATCCGGTTGGGGTCGTGAATTCGGTGAAGCGGCGATGGATCTGTATACGAAAACCAAATCTGTCACGCTCGCCTGGGCCTGAGGAATTGACATGAGTCTGGTATCGATTGGCGACGCAGAGCTCTATACAGAAACTCACGGTAGCGGCGAGCCGCTGCTCCTGGTTGCCGGGCTCGGCGGCATGGCGACGTTCTGGCATAAACAGGTAGAGACGCTCGCGCAACACTATCGTGTGATTTTGCATGACCACCGCGGCGTCGGTCGCAGCACCGACGCGCCTGTCGTATCAAGCTCGCCGGAGATGGCTGAGGATCTGGTTCGGTTAATGGACGCGATGGACATTGAGTCAGCGCACATCGTCGGGCATTCTACCGGCGGCGCTATCGGACAGAACATCGCCGTTCACCACCCACAGCGGGTTCGCTCTCTCGTGCTCAGCGCGAGCTGGGCTGGCCCAACGCCTTTGTTCGTCGACACCTTTCGGGTGCGCCGCGATATCCTGATCAACTCGGGCGTGAAGCACTACATGATGGTCGGCTCATTGCTCGCATCGCCAGCCTGGACGCTGACCGACAACTACGCAGGCATGGAGTCTTTCCTGGCGGATCGCATCAAGAATTTTGCGGGGCTTGAAACGGAGCTTGCGCGTCTGAACGCCGTCATGACGCATGACTTGCGCCACCGTGTACATGAGATCAAAGCACCAACCGGCGTTATCTCGGCAAAAGACGATTCGCTAACGCCACCGTCGATGTCGGACGAACTTGCCGAGCGCATTGAGGGTGCAACGCAAATGACGCTCGCCGAAGGCGGGCATTTCTGCCCGGTCACCGTTGCTGATGTCTACAACGAGCAGCTGCTCACATTGCTGGAAACAATCAATCGTTAGCGTCTCGCGTTTTGGCGGCGAGTGGTCGCCAACCGGTCGTTGCAATTGCTGCTCCCATCGCAAGTAATACGGGCACAACGACCATCAGCGATTTGCCAACAGCGCGGTCATCTGCAAACACCGCGTCAGTCATGAACGCGACGCCCCACGGGCCACCAGCGGACCCCACCAGATTGGCGACCAGCAAATACAGCGCCACCAATTGAGCGCGAAACATAGGCGGTGAGACGGTCGGTATAACGGCCGCACCGGCGCCGAATGGCACGGTACCAAAGAACATACCCGGTGCTAGCAGAACGATCGCAACGTAAGGGTCAGCCACCGCAGGGACTGCGGTAAGAAACGGAATCGCAAGCAGAGCAGCAAACACCGCCGTTCTTAAATTAGCATCACGGTAACCGCGCTGTCGCAGCGCATCAGTCGCCCACCCGCCGGAGATCACACCTAGCGTTCCACACACCAGAAACAACAAACCCTGCAGCGATCCGATGTCTCCGGCCGTCCACTCGTGCACTCGAATGAAAAAAGCCGGAATCCACGCGCCTAAGGCGAACTGCGCGGACGCCATGAGTGACAAACCGATAAACACGGCAAAAAACAGGCGGGCATTCGCAAACACATAGCGAATTGCCTGGGAAAAACCCTCCCGATATGCAGCGGCGTCTGCCTGAATCGTGTCTGTCGCACGCCTGGGAGGTTCTCGTACAGATAGAAAAAACCAAATCGCGACCGGAATCCCCGGCAGTGCGCCCAGAATAAATGCACCTTGCCAAACGGCAACATCACCAATCACAGGCAACGTCACTCCGCCTGAGGCCGTGAGTTGATTCACGATGAAGCCACCAACGACCAATGCGATGCCAGAGCCGAAAAAACTGGATGCTGTGAATACGCTGACCGGTCGTGCCAAACGCTGTGGGCGAAACAGATCCGCCAGCAACGAAAACCCGGCGGGTGTCAAAACTGCCTCGCCAACACCAACGAACATCCGCGCCACGAACAATTGCGGGTAAGACTGGGCAAGTCCGCACGCAACAGCGGCAGCAGTCCAGGCAAGGATACCGGCAGTGATCAACAAGCGACGGTTTTTGCTATCGGCAACACGGCCGAGCGGAATCGCGACCAGCGCATAAAACACCGCAAACGCGAAACCCTGCAACAAGCTGATTTCGGTATCAGAAACACCGAGATCAATCTTGATGTCCTCGACAAGCAGGTTGATGATCTGGCGATCAATATAGGCAACGACACCACAAACGCATAGTACGAAAACGACATACCAGCCGTAGCGTTCGCTCTCGCGGGTATCCGTTGTCACATTCATTGCTTGATCATACCGGCCGCATCAAGCACGGACTCGATTTCATCAAGAATCTTGGGGTCGTCAATCGTTGCTGGCATCTTGTAGGTAATGCCATCAGCTATTTTGCTTAACGTGCCACGCAGAATTTTTCCGGAGCGTGTCTTAGGCAAGCGTGACACAGCGACCGCGCGACGAAACGCAGCAACCGGACCAATCTGTTCACGCACCAGAGCCACACACTCATCAATAACGATCTGCGCGTCAGTTTCCGCGCCCGCCTTCAGGCACACAAACCCGAGCGGGGTTTGACCTTTCAACGCATCGTGTACACCCGTCACCGCACATTCTGCGACCGCAGGGTGGGTGGCCAAAACTTCTTCCAGGGCACCCGTCGACAATCGGTGCCCGGCGACGTTGATCACATCATCCGTGCGCGCCATCACAAAGATATAGCCGTCGGCGTCGATATAACCTGCGTCTCCGGTTTCATAGAAGCCCGGAAACTCGCTAAAGTACTGTTCATTGAAGCGCGCATCGGCTTCCCACAACGTTGTAACCGCACCGGGCGCTAGTGGTAATTTGCAGACGATAGCGCCAACCTCGCCCGTCGCTAGCGGCTCACCTTCATCGTTAACGACCCGAACATCCCAGCCGGGCAACGCTTTGCCTGCCGAACCGACACGCACATCGGTCATACCCTCACCGAGCAGAGTCCCGGCGATTGCCCAACCCGTTTCCGTCTGCCACCAATGATCGATCACAGGCACACCAAGGCGCTGCTCCGCCCACTGCAATGTGTCAGGATCGCAACGTTCCCCCGCAAGAAACAGGGCGCGCAAACTTGATAGATCCATGCTGTCCGCAAGTGCCAGCTCCGGATCGTCACGCTTGATCGCGCGAATGGCTGTCGGCGCTGTAAACAACACGTTCACGTTGTGCGTATCGACAACCCGCCAAAACGCTGCCGCATCCGGAGTCCCCACCGGTTTGCCCTCGTACATGACGGTCGTCGCACCGGCAAGCAACGGGCCGTAAACGATGTAGGAGTGACCGACGACCCAACCGATATCCGACGCCGCCCAGAATACATCATCGGGCCCAATATCGTAGAGCGCGCGCATAGACCATTGCAGCGCAACGGCATGTCCGCCGTTGTCGCGCACAATGCCTTTGGGTTGACCTGTCGTGCCAGACGTATACAAAATGTACAGCGGATCTGTGGCCGCGACCGACACGCAATCGGCCGGCACCGCATCTGCCACGAATGCCGTCCATTCCTGATCGAACGCATTGCCGAGCTCCGCGCGCAGTTGCGGTCGTTGCAAAATCACGACGTGCTGCGGTTGATGGGATGACAGCTGCAGCGCTTGATCCAGCAACGGTTTGTAGGCAACGCACCGCCCTGGCTCCAACCCACAACTCGCGCTCAAGATGAGTTTCGGTTTGGCTTCGGATATGCGCACCGCAAGCTCGCCTGCAGCAAACCCACCGAAGACGACCGAGTGCACCGCCCACAGCCGCGCGCACGCCAACATCGCAATGACCGCCTCGGCGACCATCGGCATGTAGATGACCACACGATCCCCTTTCTGAATTCCGGCCCGCTGCATCGCACCGGCGAATTGCGCCACGTCATCCCGCAACTCGCGATAGGTGAACGTGCGCACCTCGCCGGTCATCGCGCTATCAAAGATCAACGCAGGTTTGTCACCGTACTGTGGCACATGTCGATCCAATGCGTTAAAGCAGGTGTTCAACGTCGCGCCGGAAAACCAGCTCCCGGAAGCGCGTTCGGTACTGACCACCGACGACCAGGGCGTGATCCAGTCGATCGCATCAGCGGCATCCGACCAGAACGCTTCAGTACTTGCGCACCACGCTGCTCTGACGCTCTGGTAAGACATACGGAACCCTTTGAACTCGAAACGCTTATTACGCCGCTGGAACGTTAGCACGCAGGCAATACAAGGACGTATACATCTGCTGTATGGCGCCATTACAGGAACTCAGTAGCCGCCGGCGCGTAGCTGACTCAGTATGACAATCCGGTAACTGCACACAAGAGCGCATAATGGATCATAGACATAACGAACCCTGGTGGTCTGTGGTTGGCCCCGACGAAGGTGAGTCCTTATGGCAGCCATTGCCGTCGCGCGGTTTTGTGACGCTCAGCATGACGCCTGAGACAACGCCCTACGACGGATTCACGTCTGGCATCCAGTCGATGCCGCCAGGATGCTACGTTCGCGAACACGGACATCGTCGTAATCACGAGCTAGTCTTCATCTATGAAGGTGAAGGTCGCGTCGAGATTGAGGGCAACGAATACGAGGTCAGCAAAGGCAGTACCGTGTTGTTTGGCCGTTACGCCCGTCATGTCATCGAGAACACTGGCGATGTCGATCTCAAAATGTTCTGGGTTTTCATGCCGCCGGGTCTCGAGCACTGGTTTCGCGGTTTGGGTAAACAGCGCACACCTGGAGAGCCGATGCCAGAGGCATTTGCGCGACCAGACGGGGTTGAAGATCTCATGGAGCAGCAACGCTTCGTACCGCCCGCCGAACCTGGCAAGAACTGAGTGCGCATACTCAATCGAGTGGCGCTCAGCAAAGCACTGAGCCATGCGCAGTGCATCGCTGCATTGGATCCGGCCATGCGTGCTGTGTCCGATCAACGCACGATCATGCCATTGCGTCAGTACATTGATATTCCCGGTTCCGACGGTAAGTTCACGCTCATGCCCGGATACATCGACGAACCGCGCTCATTTGGCTTTAAAGTCGTCGCGAAATACCCGCGCGCACCGGATAGCCCGTACGGCTCGCACGTCGGCGCTGTCATGGTCTTCGATGCTGATGAAGGTATCCCGGTCGCGATGGTCGACGGCGCTGAACTCACAGCCATTCGTACCTCTGCCGCGAGCGCGCTGGCAACGCGCGAACTTGCCCGACAAGACGCGACAGTGCTCGCGATTCTTGGCACCGGCGCGCAAGCTGAGCACCACATTCATGCGATCCGTGCGGTGCGAGCTATCACGCACGTTCGCATCTGGGGAAGACATCGTGAACGCGCGCAAGCGCTAGTGCAACGCATGCAGTTACCGGACAACATACAAACACACGTCGCTGATGACGCCGCAAACGCCGTGCTCGGCGCTGACATCGTTTGCACGACTACTGCGGCCAAGACGCCGCTACTCAGCGCGGCATCACTAGCGGAAGGTTGTCACGTCAATCTGGTCGGCGCTGCAATTATTGAGGCCGCCGAGGTAGATGTTGATGTCGTCGCAAAGTCGCGCTTCTTTGTCGACTACCGACCATCGGCAATGGCGCAGGCTGGCGAGCTTGCTGCTGCGATTGAACAAGGCGTCATCGATGCGAGCCATATCGCCGGTGAGATTGGTGAGGTGTTGAGCGGGCGCATTGACGCTCGCCAGCATGATGAACAACTCACCGTCTACAAATCGCTTGGTGTCGCTGCGCAAGATCTCGCGGCCGCAATGGCCGCATGTGCCAATGCGCAACAGCATGACCTTGGCGTCAACGTAGATTGGCATTAACCGATGGTGAGTGGTGGCAACCAATGACAACGACTACGTTAAAAAAGCGCCTGCAAAGCACCTCCATTCTGGTTGCACCTGGCATCGCCGACACACTGACCGGTGTGCTCGCACAATCTGCCGGATTCGAAGCCGTCTTTTTGTCAGGATCAGCAATGGCGTTCACACACCTTGGTCGTCCTGACATCGGGTTGCTGACGCTCGGCGAGGTCACGACGATTGCCGCACGCATCAACGAGCGCATTGATATTCCGATGTTCATCGACGCCGATGCCGGATTCGGCAATGCCTACCACGTTCAGCGTACCGTGCGCGCGCTGGAAGGCGCCGGTGCGAGCTGCATTCAGATTGAAGATCAGGTACATGACAAACATCCAACGGATATCCGTGACCGACCTGTGATCGCCATTGACGATATGCAGCACAAATTGCGCGCAGCACTGGATGCGCGTCGAAACGATGCGACGTTGATCAGTGCTCGCAGTGATGCCGTGTTTTCGGAAGGGGTCGACGCTGCCATTGAGCGTGCTGCCGCTTATGCCGAAACAGGGGTCGACGTCATTTTTGTCGAAGGACTTGTGAATGCTGACGATCGCGCGTCGCTGCGACACGCGATAGATCCGAACATTCATCTACTGTTCAACACGGCATTGCCAAACGGCGCTACGGCGCCTGACGTACCCACTCTTGAGCAGTCCGGCTACTCGGTTGCGTTGTCACCAGCCGCCGTTGTGCGCGCTAGCGCAGCGGCGGTAGAACACGCGCTGGCCGAACTGGCAACGCAATCACTGCCGATTGCTGCCACACGCCAGCACACACCCTCGAAAAATATTGTCGAGGCAATTCAAGGCGATTCGTATATCGATCGCTACCAACACTGGAGCCAATCCGATGGCAACTAACGCAGCGATTCAACGCCCGACTCTGTCCGATGCCACACAGCGGTTTCTTGCGACCACAGATCGCCAGCTACTTATCAACAATGAATGGGTAGCCGGCACCGGCGCGACGACAATTGCCAGCTATGACCCGGCGACGGGTGAATGCCTTGCGCAATTGGCCGAAGCCAGCGACGCCGATGTGGACATAGCCGTCAGCGCGGCACGAGCAGCGCTCGAGAGTGATGCGTGGCGCCGAATGACAGGAGCCGAACGCGCCAATCTGCTGTGGCGGACGGCTGACTTGATGGAGCAACACATTGACGAACTTGCCGAGCTGGAAACGCTGGACCAAGGTAAGCCGCTCGGTGTTGGGCGATGGGCGGAAATTCCTGGCGCGATTGCTCAGTTTCGCTATTTCGCCGGTCAGTGTACGCGACTGGAAGGCACCAGCATTCCGACCTCAATCAACTACCAACCCGCGGGCAAGCGCATACACGCCTACACACTCAAGCAACCGGTAGGCGTCGTCGCGGCGATTGTTCCGTGGAACTCGCCGATCATCATGGCAGCAATGAAACTGGCCCCTGCGCTCGCGGCAGGTTGCACGGTCATTCTGAAACCGGCCGAAGACACATCGCTCACAACGCTGCGCTTGGGAGAGCTGATGCTGGAGGCGGGCTTCCCAGCCGGCGTTGTCAACATTCTCACGGGTCGCGGGCACGTCACCGGTCAGGCAATGGTCGCACACGGCGGCATCGACAAAATCGCGTTTACCGGATCGACCGATGTCGGCAAACACATCGTTGGTGTGGCTAGCGATAATTTAAAGCGCGTGACGTTAGAGCTGGGTGGTAAATCGCCCGTTGTCATCATGCCGGATGCCGATCTTGACAGCGCGATTCCCGGTGCAGCGAACGCCATATTTTTCAACGCGGGACAAGTCTGCGTCGCAGGCTCACGCGTCTACGCACATCGCTCCGTATTCGAGGCAGTCGTCGACGGATTGTCGGCAGCAGCGGACCAGTTGCAACTCGGCCACGGACTGGACGGCGCCACTCAATGTGGACCGTTAGTGAGCGAAAAACAAAGCAAGCGCGTATTGTCCTATATCGAAGGTGGGCGCAAAGAGGGTGCTGAGATTCGCACCGGAGGCACACGCCATGGTGATGACGGTTGTTTCATCAAACCGACCGTGATGACGAACGTCAGTGCCGACATGGCCGTCGTGCGCGAAGAAATTTTCGGTCCGGTTGTCGTCTGTGCTGCATTCGACGAAATAGAAGAAGTGACGGCGCTCGCGAACGATTCTGAATACGGTCTGGCGGCGAGCGTCTGGACACAGGATATCGGCGCGGCGCACACGCTTGCCGAAGACATTCGCGCCGGCACGGTGTGGATCAACTGTCACTCGATGTTCGACGCGAGTCTACCTATCGGCGGCTTCAAGCAATCTGGCTGGGGTCGAGAAAGCGGCCAGCAGGCTGTCGACAACTATCTCGTTGAGAAAACAGTATGCGCAGTTGTTTAAGCATCAAGATTCGCGAAACAACGCACTCAGACAGTTGACTGATGCACGCTGCAACTCCTGAAAAATCGGCCACTGCGCCACCAGGCATGCTAATGCGTATCGCTTGGGGGTTAGGCTCCATGGGTACGATTGGATACCTGAACGTAGTCACCGCACTCGTGCTGGTGTACCTGACGCGCATCGTACAACTGGAGCCTGTGGTCGCTGGTGCGATTATTGCCGGCGCGAGGATTGTTGATGCGTTTTGCGATCCGTTAATGGGCTGGATCACCGACAAGACGAAGACGCGCATAGGCCGTCGACGACCGTACTTGTTCCTCGGCGCCATTGCGTGCGGTCTGGCATTACCGCTGGTGTATTCAGTTCATGTACTTGCCGGACCCACTAATGCTGCGCTGATCACCGCGCTCGTTCTGATCGCCTATTCAGTCGCGTTCACGATATTCAACGTGCCGTACCTGACAATGCCGGTAGAGATGACGACTGACCGCGGCATGCGCATTCAAATCATGGGGTATCGCGTCGTCTTCATGATGATTGGTGGTTTGCTCGGCAATGCCGGCGCTCCGTACTTGATCGAACGGCTCGGCAACGATGCACAGGCATATCAATCAACAGGAATCATGGCGGGTGTCGTCGTCTTCGCACTGATGATGATCGCGTTTTTTGGCACGTCCGGTGCACGCGCTTCCGAGTACACAAAATCGTCGCTTCGGCTCACCGAAAATATCCGTTCGATTACCGACAATAAACCGTTCATGACGCTCATCGGCGTGAAGATCTTGCAGTTCACCGCGATCGCTGCAGTATCCAGCACGATGGCGTTCTACGTCACCGTTGTACTGAAACAAGACTTCAAACTCCTGTCGGTTTTCGGTCTGGTCGTTACTGGCACTATCGTCGTTGCAGTGCCTGTCTGGAAGCGCCTGAGCAATCACATCACCAAGCTTCGCGGCTTTGTCATTGGCATTATTGGCGAGATACTCTCGACCCTGTTGTGGTTGCTCGCAACACCCGATACGTCCTATGAATTTGTGGTCATACGAGCCATTCTCGCCGGTGTCTTTGGTTCGGCAATACTGCTCAACAGTCAGGCGATGTGGCTCGACACGATCGACTATGACCGCCGGCGCACCGGTCTGAGTCGCGAGGGTCTGTTTACGTCGATCTATGTGTTCGTCGAGCGACTAGGTTATTCCGTTGGTCCATTGGCTCTTGGCGCTCTGCTCAGCAGCATGGGATTCGACAAGACACTGCCGCTCGCGCAACAACCTGCCAGCGCCGAGCTCGCCGTATATATTGGTATCGTCTGGATACCAATCGCCATGTACACTTTGGCGTTGTTGATGTTGACGCGTTACAAACTGCCTGACCCTGTTCCAGCAAACAGCAGTCAGTAAGGAAATGACATTATGAGCATTGATCAACACGCAAGAGCCGGGCTTCAATTTCTCGGCTCTTTGCAAGCCTACTCCTATAACTCGTTGCTGCCCGAAGCGCGCGCCGATTTCGAACATGACGATGACGGTCAGGCGCTGAACTCAGAGTGCATTGAAGACGGTGACACGGCGACATGGCATGACCGACTCGAACGCGCACGCTCTGTCGCAGAGCGATCGGTGACCTACCGATTCAATCGTTTCTATCAACGCTATGTCGCGGAAGAAAACTGGGTACGATCAATATCAGGCGTTGAGCGCAATCGTGCGCACTTTGAAGCACAACAAGCCGCACAACCCGACGTCGATCAACGCGCACTGAAACTCGACCCTTCGCTTGAGATACCCGAGTACTATCAAGGTGTGGAATGGCACCTGCAGCCGGGTGGGCTTGACGGTTACGACCTCAACGGGCCCGTCGCGTTTGCTGGATTCATACCGCATGTATTCTCGCGCGGTGGTTTCGCAGCAGTTGCGACGGACGATAATCTACTGCAACAGCGTCGCGACGTGATCGCACAATTCCCAAAACACACCTATCGACGCATCTATGATGTTGGTTGCGGCGGCACAGGCACGTTAGGGCTGTGCCGCGAGCGCTTCGCCGACGCAGAACTGGTTGGTGGCGATCTGTCACAAACCGCTCTGAAAGGCGGGCTCGCTTTCAGCGAGCGAATGCAATGGCGTATCGAGCTTCGCCAGGAAGACGGTCGCCGAACGGCCGAGCCGGATAACAGCGTGGACGGTGTCATCTCCTACGCATTGCACCACGAGTTACCGTCCGACGTCAGCCGGGATATCTTGCAAGAGATGTATCGCATCCTGGAGCCTGGTGGCGACATTGTGATCTCGGACCCACCACCGTTTCGTGCCGTTGACGCGTTCCAGGCAACGCTCCTCGCATGGGAAACAGACCATCGCGCAGAACCTTACTTTGTCGAGTCCTGCATTTTCAATCTGGCGCAAACACTCCAAGACATTGGCTTTGTGGATGTCGAGGAGTATCCGCTACAGGCAACGAATTACCCTTGGGTAACGCGTGCGCGCAAGCCGCAGGTCGGTACTTCCTAGTGGCACGTGACACGAAACTTCCGGAGCGCACCTACTTCAGCTCAGAAGAAGTAGATGCGCTCGCGCGGTTTAACACGGAGCTTCTCTCCGAGTTGTGGATTCTGCGCGATCGTGTGCTCGTTCTTGAGCATTTGCTGGGTGAGTCAGGCGTGATTGACCCCGACGCCATTGACCACTACGAACCATCCGAAGCACTCAGCCAGAAACTGTTGGAAGATCGTGACGGTCTTGTCGCACGCGTCGTAGGCGCGGCACACCGTACCGAGCTGTCTGTCGACGAGATCAAGAAGCGTCGTTGACCATTATCACGGGGTGCGTTGCTGTCTATCCGTCAGCATGCCCGGCGATGCGCACAGCAATGCATCTGACGATAACTTCGCTATGACTGCGCTCTCAGACTCGCGGCTTGTCGACCTGCAACGCGCCCGAATGTTGTCGCCGTCAGCAAACCATTGCCTGCCATGTAGCCAGCACTACCCGCACCGGAAACACCTCTTGCTGCGCCACCGCCGGCGAACAAATTGGGCAACAATGAGCCATCATCGCGTCGCACCTGTCCGTTCGCATTGACGTCCAGACCGCCCTGCGTGTGGAACAGCGCACCGGTCACCTTTACGGCGTAAAACGGCGCGCTCAAGACAGGTCTCTCAGCGAACACACGGCCGAAATCGTCCGCCTGCTGAGTCTTTGTCGCGTGTGCCACGGTATCCAACGTGGTCTGCAACGCATCGAGCGGCAACCGCGTTACATCACACAATGCTGCCAGCGTCTCCGCACTGCGGATCGCATTTTGCGACACCGCATCGCGATAGTCATCGAACTCAAGCATCAGTTCGTGCAATCGTTGGTCGTACACCGTCCATGCCACATGATCCGATTGCGCTACGACATCAACTGCTTGCTCGGAATATCCGCGCGACTCATTAGAGAATCGCTTTCCGGCAATATTGACCTGTACGCCACCTTCCATGATGACAGGCCACAGAATCGGCACGCCTTGACCGTAGGCAAGCCCACCATGTCCCTGGTAGGAATGAATATCCTTGATGCCCGCGCCCAAGGCGTCGCCCCAACGAATGGCATCGCCAGTATTGCCCGGATGGCCGAAAAACTCTGCGTTGGCAATTTCCGGAATGTATTGAGCAACCATCTGCGCGTTACCCGCAAAACCGCAACACGCCAGCACCAATGCGTCGCACGATAGATCTTCGGTAGCGCCATCGGGTCGTTGGCACCGAATGCCACAAATCCGGTCGCCGTCAACGACGAATACGTTTGTGACGCGTGCATCAGTCAACACATCAATCCCAGCGCGCTCTACTGCCGCAACGAGTGCACCCATGAGTTCAGCGCCGGTACGATTCGGCGTGCCGTGCATGCGTTTGGCGGCGTGCCCAGGGTAGAGAAACGAATCCACGAGCGACAGCGGCACGCCATGCGTGTCGGCCAGCCACTCAACGGTCGCCGCAGATTCACGTGCAAGCGCGGCAACTACGTCCCGGTCAGGTTCATCGTTGGCTTTCGCCATGATGTCGTTCGCGAACTGCTCGGCCGTGTCTTCGATCCCTGCTTCTTGCTGAAATCGTGACGCCGCTGCGGGAATCAGTCCGGTCGACATCCCTGTTGTGCCAAGTGGTTGCGGATCAGCTTCAAGAACCAGTGTCGTTGCGCCGGCTTCGTTAGCGGCCAGAGCTGCGCACAGACCGCAACTGCCCCCGCCAACAATGGCAACATCAATGTGCATCACGAAGTTCGCTTCATCGCTCTTGAGAATCGTCATGTCGTTAGTATTACCGTTGCAACACGATGCGTGCCACTGGGTATTGCGCATCGTGCAATGCGCATAACGCATGGCATGTCACAGTTGCCATGGCGCAGCGTCGGATGCTCTAAGGTTCAGCGATTGCAGTAACGCGATTGCATTATCCGAGGTAAGGCGTCCGGTTTTCTGCAGCGAGGCAAGTGCCGCGGCAGCGATATTGTCGGCATCAACTTCAAAAAAACGGCGAAGATTCTCGCGCGTGTCACTGCGCCCGAATCCATCAGTACCAAGAACCGTCAAATCACAATCGATATGCGCTGCGAGCGGCTCTACGACACTGCGCACGAAGTCCGTCGCGGCGACGACAGGCACTTGCCCATCCAGACACTGCGCAACATAGCTGATCTCTGGCGTCATCGTCGGGTTCAATCGATTGCGCCGCGCGATATCGGCTGCGTTGCGCGCCAACTCAACCGGAGATGTCATGCTGAACACTTCAATACAGCAATCGGTGTGCGTATGTAGCCATGACGCTGCGCGTAACGCCTCGTTCAAAATCGGCCCGGACGCCATCAAGCGAACGTCTGGTTTTTCTGCTGCGCCAAACGTCGTGTACGAATACAGTCCTTGAACGATACTGGTAGCGCTAACGTTTTCAGGCATTGAGGGTTGCGGGTAATTCTCATTACTCACCGTCAGATAATAAAACTCATCAACACTCTGTTCCAACATTCGTCGATTGCCGTAGTCGACAATCGTAGCAACCTCGTACGCGAACGCAGGATCATAAGCGCGGCAGTTAGGCACAATCGCGGCCATCACATGGCTGCTGCCGTCCTGGTGCTGCAAACCCTCACCCGACAGCGTGGTTCGACCTGCAGTCGCACCAATCAGGAAACCGCGAGCGCGTTGATCTGCGGCTGCCCAGATCATGTCGCCGACACGCTGGAATCCGAATATCGAATAGAAGATATAGAACGGCAATAGCAAGGTATTGTGCGTACTGTAAGACGTCGCTGCAGCAATCCAGGATGACAACGCACCTGCCTCTGTGATGCCCTCTTCCAGTAACTGACCTGTTTTGCTCTCTCGATAAGCGAGCAGCGAGCCTTCGTCTTCGGACGTGTAGCGCTGACCGTCGGGCGAATAGATACCAATCTGACGGAACAACGACGCCATTCCGAACGTACGCGCTTCATCCGCAACGATTGGCACAATCCGTGAGCCTAGCGTTTTGTCTTTCAGTAACTTCGCAAACTGGCGAACCAACGCCGATGTCGTCGACATCTCGTGGTCGGCGCTACGCAACGCAAACCGGGCATGCTGTTCAACAGGAGGTACCGACAACGTTGCCGGGTGAACATTGCGCTTCGGCACAAACCCTCCCAACGCCACTCGGCGCTGCGACAGATACCGGTACTCGGCAGAATCTTCGTCAGGCCGCCAAAAACTCATCGCGGCCGCTTGCTTATCATCAAGCGGCAAACCGAGCCGATCACGAAACGCAAGCAGACTGTCAACATCCAGCTTTTTCTGTTGATGGGCTGTCATGCGCGACTCGCCACTAGCGCCCATGCCGTAGCCTTTCTTGGTCTTCGCAAGAATAACCGTCGGCCGATCCGGATCAATGGTTGATCGCTGCAATGCCGCAAACAGTTTCTTCGGATCATGGCCGCCGCGCCGTAGTGCATCGATTTCCGCTGCGGACATATGCGCCACTAACTTCTGCAGCGAAGGGTCCAACGCAAAAAAGTGTTCTTGATTATAAACGCCGTCGTTCGCGCCAAGTGTCTGATATTGACCGTCGACCGTGTTGGCAAAGTGGCGCAACAACGCATGCTGCGTATCCGCTGCAAACAGCGGGTCCCAGTCCGAACCCCACAACACTTTGAGTACTTGCCAACCGGCACCGGTGAACAGTGACTCTAACTCCTGAATAATCTGTCCGTTACCCCGCACGGGTCCGTCGAGTCGTTGTAAGTTGCAGTTAATCACGAACGTCAGGTTGCCCAGTCGCTCGCGCGCCGCTAGCGACAATGCAGCAACCGACTCAGGTTCGTCCATCTCGCCATCGCCGAAAATGCCCCACACACGGCGCTGCGACATATCACCGAAACCGCGCGCGTGAAGATAGCGCATGAAGCGCGCTTGATAGATGGCGTTGATCGGACCAATACCCATCGAGCCGGTCGGGAATTGCCAGAAATCCGGCATTAGCCATGGATGGGGGTACGAACTCAAGCCACCGCCACCGGTTTCCTGACGGAACTTCAACAGCGTCGCCTCATCGATCCGTCGTTCCAGATAGGCGCGTGCGTACACGCCCGGCGACGAGTGCGGTTGCAAAAACACAAGATCACCACCATCGTCGCAATCCGGACTTCGGAAGAAATGATGAAAACCAGTTTCGAAAATCTCCGCCGCGGACGTGTAGGTCGCAATATGACCGCCTAGTTCCGGATGCGCGGCGTTTGCGCGCGCGACCATACACATCGCGTTCCACCGCATGATGCCCGTGATACGCGCTTCCATTTGGGCATCACCCGGATAGGGCGGTTGGTCATGCACGGGTACGCTGTTTCGGTACGCCGAGTAGCGCTGTGGGTCGGACTCAACACCGAGATCGTTTGCGCGACGCTGGAGCGCATCGATAATGAACTGCGCACGCGGATTACCGCCGCTAGCGATCACAGAATCAAGCGCATCAAGCCACTCTTGTGTCTCTTGTGCATCGCTGTCAACGGCCGCTTTGTGATCCGGCGAGTTCATAGCGGCGCTGCCATGTCGCCATCGATCGGCTGTGTGCGTAGCGAACGCTGCACCTCGTCGGGAAGTCCACGAATGACGGTGTTGGGCAAGAAGGCATTGTCCCAACCTGGGTCGCGCGGCGGCCAGTCACCCAGACGCGCAACAATGAGTTCGGCGGATGGAATGATATAAATCACTTGATTGGAATTACCGTCAAAAAGATACAGATCATCGGCCAAGTAAGGCTCACTGTGAAAATTCTGACCAATATTCTTGTCCGGATGAAGTGGACCGCGACGTTCGATGTAACGCCCCGCAACGTAAACACCTAGTCCTGCATGTGGGTTTTGCACGGTACCGCTCGCCATCTCACTGACAAAACCCTCTGGTAGCAAACGTCGACCGTTATGCGTGCCATCATCAAGCAATAGTATGGCCAACCTGAGATAACTCTGCGCCGGGAGCAACCAGCAACATCCCGAATGTGCGGTTCCGTCAGGACGATTCATCCACACTTGCCCCCCAGGTGCGCCGAGCATCTTCAGTACTTGCGTATCGACCCAGTCTTCGTACTCGACGCCAGTGGCGCGTTCAATCACGACAGCCACCAATTCACCGTTTGCATTCGAGTATTCATAGCGTTCGCCAGGCGTATCGACAAGAGGATACTCGTTGATGATGACGTCATCATGGCGCGGGTGCAGATAGGCTCGATTGAGTACATCGGTGACCTCCGGTGCAGCGCCTTGCGGCAGCAATCCCGAGCGCATACCCAAAAGCTGGCGTATCGTCATTTTCGCTTTCGGCGTTCCATGCCACTCACGGATATACGTGGAAACCGAATCGTCAAGCGACGCGATGTAACCTGCCTCAATTGCACGACCAACGGCAATGACCGACAACGGCTTGGCCAATGACTTTGACACGAGCAATGTATCCTCGTCCACATCCGAGAAAAACGTCTGCTCGATCAGCGCACCGTTGTGCCAGATCATGACGGCAGATGAGTTCATCGCAGCGGCATAGCGGCGCACTGATGTCAGCGCTGCTTCATCAATAGACGACGCTGCGCTCGGCAACGGCGCTACAACCTGTGCGCCCGGCACGGGTTTCAGCGGATCATACCGTGACAGACCGGTAGCACCCGTTCGATCACGCAAAGCCGCAAAGCGCTTTCTGTAAAGGGCATTTTCCTCACTGCTGCCGACCATCAGGACGGCGTCAGGACGATCTGAATTATGTTCTGGCGTGCTGCATGCCGTGGCACACAGCGCGAGCACGGCGACTAGAAATCGTGTTTGCATTGTGCCTTTCTACGGCTATTTGCGATCAAGATCAAAACCGTATTGCGGATACAGACATGCATTTTTAGCATGATCTCGAATCTGTCGTGCGTAGTATCCTTTATGCAAAGGGGTACGCAATGAAAAACAGATTTGCACAGTGGTGGCAACTCGATCGGCAGGCAGAGAGCCGTAGCGCTGACAACCCACATACACCGTTAAGCGACGACCAGAGGCGCAATACGCTGCCACTGCTATCGCTCGCCTTTGGATGGGGGTTTTTGGTCACAGGATTGTTGACGGGCGGCGCGCTCGGCCAGGGCATGCCTTTCTGGCCAGACCTCGTTGTCGCTTCTTTTCTCGGCAACTTCATGAACTTCATCATCGGCGCGCTCGTTGGCTACATTGGCTACCAAACTGCATGCAACAGCGGCCTGCTGTATCGCTTTGCCTATGGCAACGCTGGCGCATACCTTCCGGTACTCTTTGTCGCGATTCTTACTATTGGCTGGCAAGGCATCGTTGTCGGTGCGTTTGGATTTGCATGGGCACAGTCGGTGGATACGCCCACGTTCTATGCGGTCGCGCTCTTTGCCGGCTTGCTCTATACCTCAACAACGTATTTTGGTGTCGCAGCTTTGGAAAAAGTCAGCATGCCGTCTGTCATGGTATTGCTGCTGGTCGGCATCTATGCAGCGTGGCTCAACATCGATACTGCCGGTGGTTGGACCGCATTCCTGCAGCTTTCTGTCGAGAAGAGTGCTGCGTCGCCGCTGTCTTTTCTCGATGCGATCAATATGGTCGTCGGCTCGTGGATTGTCGGCGCCATCGTCATGGCGGAATACACACGTTTCGCAAAGAAGGCCTGGGTCGCGCTGGCGATCCCGTTTATTGTGTTGATCATCTCGCAGTGGTTCCTGCAAATCATTGGCTCTATGGGCGGGATCGTCGCCGGTACGTATGAATTCACCACGTATATGTTGCAGCAAGGCATGGTGATCGGCGGGCTTGGCCTGATCGGTATGAGTCTTGCGCTATGGACGACCGGTGACGCTAACTTGTATTTGCCTTCCATTCAGACCGCAAGCGTGTTTCGTCGTCCGCAAAAGGTAATGACTGTCATCTGCGGTTTGCTCGGCACGATTCTCGGCTTGGGCATCTACCAGTACTTTCTTGATTGGATCAACTTGTTAGCCAGTCTTGTGCCGCCGTTGATCGGCCCTGTCATTGTGGACTACTACGTGATCAACAAACGACGCTACAACCCGGAGGACCTTGACCGGTTACCATCGTGGAACCCGATCGCTGTAATAGCCTACCTCGTTGGTGCCGCTATCGCGTATTTATCAAGCCAGGGGCTGACAATTCCTTATGCCGCATGGATGTTCCCTTCACTCACCGGGCTCATTGCATCCATGCTCGTCTACGCCATCGCGTTCTACGGCGCACGTCTGGCGGGCGTCACCTATGGCATCGCCGCGTTGTCGCAAAAGAACACATAGCTTAGGAGATCACTTGCCATGTATACCAACAAAGCCTCGATCCTCGCCGTTGCGGCACTGTCGCTAAGCGCGTGTGGACAAGACCCGGTAATAGCCCACGGCTCACCGAACACCAAGGCGCAGGACGCCGAACTCATTTGGGCAAAGGAGCTTGCCATCTTTTCTGGCCGCGGTCAGGGAGACATCACGAATTACATCAATTCGGCGAGCGATCATTATCTCGGATGGCCGCCGGTATTAGCGACACCAACCACGCTGGATACATTGAAGGCATCCGCTGATCGTGCCGTTGCCTTGAGTGGCGAAGTCAGTAACCTCACACAGAAAGGATTCACTCGCAACGGCAGCACGGCGCTGATGTATTTCCTCAATCACCGCACAAGACTGGGCGATGGCATGGCTGCCGAAGGTGAGCGCGAGGTTGATCAGTACTACGAGAACGTCCATGTCTGGAACTACGAAGACGGACAATGGCTCCTAATTGGCGGGTTCGCACGAACTGTCGACGGGCCGCGCGAGTAACGATGAGCCAAGAAACCTCGCGAAAAAAAAGGCCGTACGATGTACGGCCTTTTTGCTGGTCGTTGCGACGTTACCGCCGCGCTGACATCTATTTGCAAACGCTTAGAAGCTATAGGTCACTGTCGCTCCGAAGGTACGACGCTCGCCAAAGTAAGCACCTAGAATATTGTTGCTGAATGACTGAATGATTTGCGAGCCGTTCGATGCATACTTCTCGTCCGTTAAGTTACGTGCCCACAGGCTGACGTCAAACATGCCAAAGTTAGCGCCTGCTCTGGCGTTCACGACAGTTCTATCCGGGAACTCCGCCGTATTAATCTGGCTGGCAAAATACGAAGACTGATAGCCTACATCGCCGCGCAGATAGTAGCTGTTTTCTGCGCTCAACGCGCCTTCCCATTGAACGCCGACCGAGATCTGCGTTTCTGGCGAGTTTTGCAGTGTATTACCGCTGATGTCGCCATTCGTCGAACACACGATATCATCGCATGGCGGTGGGAACGCACCGGCACCCAACACGTATTGATCATCGATGGTGCCGCTATCGTAAGTCGCGTCAGTGAACGAGAAGGCACCATCCAGACTTAAGTTGTCGTTGACCTGGAACGATCCTTCGACCTCGAAACCCCAGATTGTTGCATCACCCAGGTTACGCGTTAAGACCGCAGTGAATGGCGTACCGAGCGGGTCAGCAGCATTCACTTGCTGGTCACTCCACTGCGTCAGGTAGACAGCAGCGTTGGCAACAAGACGGTTATCCAACAAGACGTTCTTGGAGCCGAACTCATAGGTAATGTTGAATTCAGGATCGAACGTCTGCAAGTTTTCGGAAATTGCACCACCGTTAAAGCCACCTGCTTTCGCACCGCGACCAACGGTGCCGTATAACAGACGATCATCATCGAGATCGTACTCAAACG
>JBCBZK010000009.1:0-47814 GCA_039815365.1 Pseudomonadota bacterium
AGCAACGTTTGACAGCGCTGTCAATTTGGGACACGCTTTGCGCCTGCCATCGGCCATTGGGGGGTAACGAGCGGCATGTCCAACACAGAACATAATCTTACTGCGCCTGAAGATCGCATCCCGTTCAAGCAAAAGGTGGCCTACGGATTCGGTGCGTTCACCAATAATCTACTAGCCGACGCCTATGGGCGCATGTCCATCGTTTTGAACCTGGGCCTTGGCATGAATCCAGCCCTGGCCGGACTCGTCACATCGCTACCTCGCATTGTCGACGCCATCACAGATCCGTTGATGGGTTACACCTCCGACAACACCAAATCTCGATGGGGTCGACGCCGGCCTTACATTTTCGTCGGTGCATTCCTGGTTGGGCTGATCTTTGCGCTGATGTGGCAATTTCCGTCCGGCAAGAGCGAGATGTACTACTTCTGGTTCTTCCTCGCAGCTTCCGTGCTGTTTTTCCTGGCCTACACGATCTTCATCACGCCGTGGGTAGCTCTCGGCTACGAGATGACGCCTGACTATCACGAACGAACGCGACTGATGGGTCTGCAGAATTTCATGGGTTCGACTGCCTATCTCGTGACGCCGTGGGTCACAGCCATCATGGCGGACAAGCGTTTTTTCGATGACCTCGTCGACGGCGCCGCGGGCCTTGGCATTATTATCGGTGTCATCGTAGTCGCTATAGGCGTACTGCCTGCGATTTTCGTTCGCGAGCGCGCGAGCTACGACGACGACGAAGAAACGGATGACGCTGACAAGGAAAGTGTGGGTGCCGCGTTCGCCAGAAACATGAAAGGGTTCATTGGCGGATTCATTACATCACTGCGGTTCCGACCATTCCTGAAACTGTGTATCGCCACATTCCTTGTGTTTAACGGTTTCATGTTGATCTCATCGTTTCAGAGTTACGTCATCATCTACTACATCTTTGCTGGTGACACCGAGCTCGGACTGCGCTGGGTCGGCTTATCGGGCACTGTTCAAGCATTTTCCAGCTTCTTCGTCATCGCTATCGTGACCTACACGGCCACCCGTTTCGGCAAACGCAAGACGTTTTTCGCTGCCATCGGGATCTCCATGGTTGGCTATTCATTGAAGTGGTTCTGCTACAACCCGGATATGCCATGGCTGTTGCTGGTGCCCGCGCCATTGATGGCCTTTGGCTTAGGGGCACTCTTCACGTTGATGCCATCGATGGTGGCAGATGTCGTGGATGCCGACGAGCTGAACACGAATGAACGTCGCGAAGGTATGTATGGCTCGATCTTCTGGTGGGTCGTGAAGTTAGGTGTTGCTGCGGCGCTGGCTGCCGGTGGTTTCTTGCTCAATGCAACAGGGTTCGATGTCGAGCTGGGTGGCAATCAGGCCGAGAGCACACTGGTGATGCTGCGCTTCTACGATGCCTTCATCCCGGTAGCCACATCTGCGATTGCAATCTGGGCGATTGCGTCGTTCTCCATCACTGAAGAACGTGCCCATGAGATTCGTGCAGAACTTGAGGCACGACGCGGCTCACTCGACGCGACACCGGCCTGATGATGTCGTGACAATCAACAAAGGTTGCAACGGAGCACACCACTTCGTTGCAACCGCGTTGCCAAACAACGGTGCATAACGTTCACAACAATACTGATCGGTATGTCGCCCACGCTTTGCGCGATCAATCGCAGATCTAATTCAACAGCCAATTCTCTGCCGTTTCCATTTCCGGACTGTTCATGTCCAGGTCCCAATGCATCGTTCTTCTGTTGGCAAAGCTTACTTGCGGCCGGTGGTTTCCTACTAAACGTCACGGAGGCTCTATGTCGAGCAATGCTTACAACAAAAAAAGGCGGCCAGCTTGCGCTGACCGCCTTTCTTAAGTGTCGATCAGCCGAAGCTGATCAGCAGTGTTGTCTAGCGTCCGAAGTTATAACGGAAGCCAAGCTGCACACGCCAGACAGAATCGTCAACGTCACGATCTGACGCCAGGAAGTCTGAGCGGCGGCTACCGCCAGGTGCGAAGTTTGAATAAACGTACTGAGAACCATCGGCACTCAGCGCAGCATCAAGGACCGGAATCGCTTCACTGACATCACCGTTATCAGCAAATCGCTGGATGTTGCGATCGTCAGACAACAAGTTCAGGAAGTTCTCGATATCAAAGAAGAACCGCAGTGAATGTTCAAAGCCCGTCGATGGCAATGGAATATCTTGTTGAATACGGATATCCATGTCGGTAGACCACGCCTGCTCGAACCCATTACGTGGTGATACCTGGCCGGCGTACGCGCTCAGACCCGTTGAATCGAGGTAGTCGAAAAACGCATCTGTCGTACCTTGAGCATCCAGAGCCGACAGATCGACCAATGGGTCGTTCGGACCGGTTGGCACGTAGAACAAGTTGCGCTCTTCGTTATCCGAATCACCGAACACACCGGTAGGCGTGTTGTTGTCATACGCGTAGCTGATCGGACGACCAGAGCGACGACGGAAGAAGACCGTCGCAGACGTTGCATGATTCTCGAAGAAGTAATGCTTGAACGTGGTTGCCAACACGATGTTGTGCTTGTTCGCATACTGCGAAGGCGCCAGCGTGTTGCTGTTAATAACCGCCGTAGCGACTTCTTCAAAACCGGATGTCGCGGTCGAGCTGTTGATCGGGTTGCCAATCTCTGAATCGGTGTAGGCATAACCAAAGTTGATGTCTATCGATGTGCGATCTGTGATTGCAAACTCTTTGCCCAACTGCAGCGAGATAGACGTTGTTTCGCCGCTTGGTCCGTTGGTCAGCAAGATGTCCTGATCATCTCCACCTGCGAAACACTCAGGAGTCACACCATTGAAGCCGAGCCCTGGGCCGGCAAACGTAGCGTTACAGCCAGCCAGCAATGGATCAACCGCGACGAACTGCGGGCGACCATCTGGCAGGAAGATCGGCGCGCCAGTGGCATCGACGTTCTGCGTGAGCGTCAGGTCAAGGAATTCTGCAGCGTTCTTGATGTCGCTGTAGATGTAGTCAACCTGAACGTCCCAGTCGTTGAAGAAATCAACGCCAACGTCTGTGTACCAGCTCAAACCAATGTTGAAACGGTTCTGAGAAGGCAACTCGAAGTTCGGATCAACAGCATCTGCCCGACCCGTGTTTTGCGCGGCCTCGGCGCGTTGCGCTTCTCCCACACAGTCCGGAATCCCCGTAAACTGACCACCTTGGAGTACCTGCAAATCACCAGCTGTGCAAGGCGCGGTGAAGTTGGCGCCAAAGCCAATCGCACCACCAAAGTTCTGGAAAGCGTTGGCGAAGTGAACCGTCGGATCACCACCCGTAAATACGCCGAATCCAGCGCGCATTTGCATCTCGCCGAACGAGTCGAATGGCAAATCGTAGGTCAACCCGAGCCGAGGCATGATGATATCGAGGCCATCGAAAGACTGCGTGTTGGTAAAACCATAACGCTCTTCGTAGATCGGGTTCTCGATAGGTGCGTCATCGCTCGCATAGTTGTCATAGCGAAGACCTGCGGTGAAGATCATACGCTCGTTGAGCTGCCATTCGTCTTGAATGTAGAAAGTGTGAATATCACGCTGGAAACTTGCGGCTGCGTCGGTAGGGTCACCCGTGAAGGAGCCGAGGCCATTAATCCCACTGGCAATGCCGGCTTCAAGATCATCAATAGAGGCGAAGGTGATTGTGCCAGTCGCGTTTGGAATGAACAGGTTAAACACATCAAGGCTATCTAGTTCATAGCCAGCCGTGATCGTGTGTGCACCGACAACATAGTCGCCGGCAAACTTGATCTGATCCAAGGTGTATTGCAAATCGTTTGCGCTCCGGAAAAATCCAGGTCCGCTCAGCAGTATGTTATTGCCATTGCCATCCTGAACCTGAATTCGCGGAAAATTCTCGTTTTGCGCTTCGCCGCCACCGAGCGGACCCTGAATGTCGATAACGTCAAGAGTCGAATAACGGAATTCGGTCGAAAAGACGTCACTCCAGTTCGAGAACAGACGTACCGAATAGGCGTCCTGCTCCGTACCTTCTTGCTCGAAGTTATCGCCGAAGGTGAAACCGTTGAAGCCGAAATCGTCAGGCTCAAGGTTCGATTCTTCGAGGCTGGTCAGCGTCGCTTCGAGGCGATGCTGGTCGTTAATGTTCCAGTCGATCCGAGCAAAAACGCGTTCACTGGTCTGCGGCAAGTTACGAATCAATTCACCGACGTCGCGGTCGTAGCTTGTGGCCAGAATGTTCGCGATGCGGTTAGCGTCTTCAATCGTGAGGTCGCCTTCGTTCGCGAAGCCTGCTCCGATCGGACCATCGTTCTGCGTGCCACCTTCGTCGGTTTCTTCATAGGCGACGTAGAAGAACAGCTTGTCCTTGATGATCGGACCGCCGATGTCGAAACCCCAGTTGGTGTCGTCGAACGGTTCGGTCAAGACGATGTCATCTTCCAGATCGGTACCGGTGAGGCTGTCATCGTTCGACAGATAGAAAACAGATCCGACGAAATCATTCGTACCCGACTGCGTCACCACGTTGATGTTACAACCAGTGAATGCACCGTATTGAACGTCAATCGGTGCGAATTCAACTGCAGCAGAGCCAACGCTGTCGAACGGAATCGGGAACGTGTTACGAGCCGAGTTGCCCGATGCGTTCAAACCGAAACCATCGGCGTTGCGTACGCCGTCGATCGTGAACGAGTTACTGCGACCACTGCCACCGAGGCAGGAGATGCCGAAACCATTACCACCGTTTGCTCGGCCAACGCTGACGCGTGGATCCAGGCGCACGATGTCGCGAATTTGCCGGCTGATCGTTGGCAACGCTTCAATTTGAGCAAAATCAAACGTGGAGCTAGGGCCAATCGCAACTTCCTGCGTGGCGATAGTCGAGCCTAATACGACGATCTCATCCAGGGTGCCGTCAGATGCTTCCAGTGCAATGGCTACCGACGCGGTACCACCCAAGCTGGTGAATACATCAGTAACCAGGGCGTTGGTGAAATCACTGTTGTCGACGCGAATCGAGAACGGGCCACCCACTGCCAAACCGCGAGCCGTAAAGGTTCCGGAGTCATTAGTGGTGACCTGACGCGTCGAGCCTGTGCGCGTGTCTGTGATCGTAACGGATTGATTCGTAATCGCAGCACCAGTCGGATCAACGACCGTACCGCGAATTGAACCTGTGATTTCCTGACTGTAAGCGGTGCCGGAGAACAACATCGCTGCAAGCAACACTAAGAATAGCGTGCTCCAGCGTGCGAATCCTGCTTGACGCGCTTCAGGCGTAGTCGATGAGTAACGCATGAAAAAATTCCAGTTGAAGAATAGAGAAAGAATGTGTGGGACGGGATTATGCGCGCGCAAATGTGACATTTTTGTTTCAAAATGTCATGTTATTAAAATCGCACGTGCGGCGGTCACAATCTGTGCGTGACAAATAAACCACGCCGGCTAATTCCATGGCGGATTGGCACGCCGTTCCCGATACACGCGCCCTATTCGAAACACAACCTAGAAAACGTCCGTAATCGGCGGTTTTTCCACAAAGTATGTTGTCAGTTGACGTGGCAATCGGCTTGTCTGACGGCGAAATCAATGTGAGCCACACCGCGCATTGACGACGGCGGTTGCTAAGACTGACTCAGTTTCTCGAAGTTCCAACGTCCGGCAAAACAATCCATCTTTAATACATAAGTCACACATTTAATGTGTTGGTTGCGCACAACAAATAGGCGATGACGAGCGAGGATATCGGCGTTCTGCGGGTCAATAAAACATCGACTGAGCAATTCGCTTTACCGGCGTTCTCCCGGTAGGTAACGCACTGTCGCTCGCGCCTCAACATCGTCCCGATAGTACGCAACTTCCTTGAAAACCCCCTCAACGTACAACGCCGCTTGATCGTCAAAATGCAGCGAGGCTGGGTCACGATTTTGTCCACCAACAAGGATGGTACGAGCCTGCACACGGTCACCAAACTCAACGGCGGCAACGAAACTGTTGCCATTGTCGCCGTAGAGTCGCTTGGCGCCCGGGAATCGCCGCGCACCGAAGTCCGCCAACGCGCCCCAGCGGCTGTTCGCCATACCGACAGCCAGGCTGGGCTTTTCATCGTCGTAGGTTAATGCAACGTCGCCCGAAAGCCGCTGAAACCGATTAACGTCACCCCACGCCATACGCCAGCTGCCGAAGTCTTTTTCCAACATACTGATCGTCGCCGCGAAGTGCTCCAGGCGCTCGGCAGGAGCCGTCCCGGTGCCAAGAAAATTGATCTGCTCCATCGCCGTCAGACCTTCCGGAAAAGCCGTGCGGCGTCGAAACCGCTCTGCGTAGAAATGCGCCAGCGTCATGGCAACAGAATCTGCCCCTGTCTTGAGGTCCCATCCTCGCAAAATATTCATCGGCTCGGCTAACTCCGGCGATGGGTTGTCGCTGTCGTCCCACGCCGCAATCAACCCCGGGATCAATTGCTCAAAACCGGGCAAGTACGGGTCATGGGCCAACGCAATCAGGCCGTCCAGAGTCAAATCGTCAATGTCGGCAAGCAACCTTTGCGCATGAATACCGCGAAAATTTTCATCATCAGGTGCCATGTAGACAGGATAGTCTTCGGCCTTCGGGCTGAACGCACCGGCCGCTGTAAACGGCGTAGAGTTTGCGTTCTGAATCCAGCCATTGGCCGGATTGAGCAACGTGATGGATTCGTCGACGGTGTGTAAACCCTGCCAATCCGTCGCCGGATCGCTGCCGTCTACCGGTTTTGAATAATCAAAGCGCGTATCCCGTTTAGGAATGAAGTTGCCGTGGAAATAGGCAATGTTGCCCTCACTATCGGCAAATACTGTGTTGTTTGAAGAGTTCGTGCGTATATTCATCATTTCGCGAAATTCGGCGTAGTTCGCGAGTTTTGTCCGCGTGAACGACTGAATAAGCGCGTTTACCGGATCCCAGTTGATGCGCGTTGCGACCCAGTTTCCATCGAGCACGTGCGTGACCGGCCCATGGTGCGTGTGATACATCGTAAATGTTCGATCACGCATTGCCTCACCGTCTCGATAGCGCAGCGTTACGGGCGTCTCACGCACCTGCCGCTGTTCGTTGCCATATTGGTAGCGCAACGCACCTGGCTCGCCATCAACGCTGAGAATAAATTCATCGAGAAAGTCCACATAGGTTGACGTATGCATCCAACCGGTATTTTCGTTAAACCCCTGATAAACAAAGAATTGTCCCCACGTAACCGCGCCGTAGGCGTTCAGACCCTCTTCGCTCACAGCATGCACCTCGCCGCGAAAGTAGAATGACGTGTGCGGGTTGATCAGCAACATCGCGTCGCCCGAGCGCGTGTGCTCACCGGCGATTGCGAAACCATTGGACCCGCCTGGCGCTGAAAACATCGCGGCACTGGTCGTCGCTGCGGCATGTGCGGCTTGCGCGTTTTCGTTGCCGTAGAAAGCAGCGATACGATCTACGGGGATTTGCTCAATATCACCGCCGATTGAGCCTTCGCTGAAATACATCGGCATCCATGGCTCGAACGTGGTCAACAACTGCGGCTTCACATCCGGGTGCGTCATTAGGTAGTAATTCAATCCATCGGCCCAGGCATCGCACAGCGCCTGCAACCACGCCGGCGCATCGCTATAAGCCGCTTTGGCTTCCTCCCGCGTCATATAAAGCCGAGCACGCAAATCGCTGTAGATCGCGGCCTCTCCTTCAATTTCCGCCAGTCGGCCGATCGCCCAGACATAGTTACGTTCGATGCGTGGGAAATCATCCTCCGCCTGGGCATAGAGCAATCCAAACACCGTGTCTGCATCCGTTTTCGCATAAATATGCGGCACGCCGTAATCGTCGCGGATGATCTCAACGCGCTGCGCCCGCTGTTGCAGTCGCTCTCGCTCTGAGCCGTTACTGGCTGACTTACCCGAGCAAGCCGCAACTGCCAGAAGACTCATCAGCAGCGCGTAGCGATGAATGGATCGAAACATGTCAGTACCTCAGCAGCTTATGAACCGAAATCAGCTAGAGCGCTACGATAACGCGAGTACCGCGCTGCCGCGACTAAGGGTGACAAAGCCGTCATCTGCGGTGGCGCCAAAAGATTGACTCTCAAGAACCACCACTCACCGCTAAAGCAATACGCCGCGCGGACGCTGGAGCTCTAGACGCATGGAATCTGCGCGGGAGCGTACATTGGCGATTGACCTCGAAGAAATCACTGGAGTGTTCATCGACGAGAGCCTGGAAGGCCTCGATGTGATGGAGGAAGGGCTGCTAAATCTTGATGTTGGCGCTGCTGACCCTGAGACGATGAACAGTATTTTCAGGGCTGCTCATTCTATTAAAGGTGGCGGTGCGACGTTCGGGTTCCCGGATATTTCAGAATTCGCACACGAACTCGAGACGCTGCTGGACGAAATGCGGCAGGGCGAGCGCCCCGTCACTAATGAAGCCGTTGATCTGACACTCAAATCGGTAGACTGCCTGCGCAACATGATCCGCGGACTGGCTAGCGGCGAATCGGCGCAAGGCGAAGCGGACACACTCAAAGAAGCGCTAGCGGCAATGATTGCGCAGAAACCGGAAGACACCGTGCCGGCTGATGCGCCAAGTACGAGCGAGCCCACGCGGCGCATCGTTGGCTGGACGATCGACTTTGTGCCACACCCAATAATGTTCGCATCGGGCAATGATCCGATCCGGATCATCGAGGCATTGGCGGCGCTAGGCTCGCTCGATACCGAGTGTCGCGGCGTCGACGCTCTCGACTTCGCTTCAATGAATCCCGAGCACTGCGCGTTGAGTTGGCATATGACGCTCGATGGCGACATTGAGAAAAGCGTCATCGAAGATGTGTTCGCGTGGGTCGATGACGACTGTGAACTACAACTCACGGCCATAGAAGAGGACGTCGCAGCGCCCGCCGTGGCGACAACCGAACAAGCTGCGCCGTCACCGGAGCCGGCGCCCGCTGCTGCAACAGCACAAACACCGACAACTGCCCCGCCCAAATTGAAGGCGGCACCGAAGCCCGCCAGCACGAGCGAATCGACGTCTATCCGCGTCAACATCGACAAAGTTGATGACCTGATCAATCTCGTCGGAGAGCTGGTCATTACGCAATCCATGCTCAGTCGTTTCAATGACGACTTTGAGGTCGGACAGCTCGAAGCACTACGCGAAGGTCTCGCTCAGCTGGAACGCAACACCCGTGATTTGCAAGAAAGCGTCATGGCGATTCGCATGTTACCGATCAGTTTTGCGTTCGCGCGCTTCCCACGACTGGTGCGTGACACGAGCAATGCACTTGGCAAAAAAGTGGACTTGCGTTTGTCAGGAGAGACCACAGAGCTCGACAAGACAGTCTTAGAGAAGATCGGCGATCCGCTCGTGCATCTCGTGCGTAATTCGCTCGACCATGGTCTCGAGACTTCCGAGGACCGCATTGCAGCAGGTAAACCGGAGCTCGGCGTTCTGGAGCTAAGCGCCTATCACGAAGGCGGCAACATTGTGATTCAGGTAATCGATGATGGTGGCGGCATCAATCAGGAAAAAGTCCTGAGCAAAGCACGCGAACGCGGCCTGGTCGGGGCGGATGAGCAACTCTCACCAGAGCGCATCAATAATCTGATATTCATGCCGGGATTTTCAAAGGTAGACGAAGTCAGCGACCTAAGCGGCCGCGGTGTCGGCATGGATGTCGTGCGCCGCAACATTGCTGATCTTGGTGGCAACGTTTCTGTGAAATCGCAAACGGGTATCGGCAGCACATTTACCATTCGACTGCCATTGACGCTGGCGATTCTCGACGGGCAATTGGTTCGGGTCGGCGATCAGTCCTACATCATTCCGCTCGTCTCGATTATCGAAACGATACAAACGACCAAATCCAAAGTATCAAGGATCGCGAACGAGTCTGAGCTGTTTCGACTACGCGATGATTACTTGCCAATCTTGCGCCTGCACGATGTCTTCAATATTCAACCCGACTCGACAGACATCGATGACGGTCTGTTGGTGATCGCGGAAGCCAACGGACAACGCGTTGGTGTGTTTGTTGATGATCTGCAAGAACAGCAGCAAGTTGTCATCAAAAGTCTCGAATCGAATTTCCGCCAAACTCAAGGCATTTCCGGGGCAACGATTCTCGGCGATGGCACCGTCGCATTAATTGTCGATGTACCGGGTCTCATCACACTGTTCTATCAATTGAACGGCCGTCAGCATATTCACAATGCGGCCGTCGCCTGATCACAAGGCTTGCGCTACGGAGTTTTACACTATGACATCAGCACCGAAATCCAACGATATTGCACGACCAGACAATGAAGACGCAGCAGGTCAGTACCTCACGTTTATGCTGGCAGGTGAGGAGTACGGATTAGAAATTCTGCGCGTTCAGGAGATCAAGGGTTGGGACAAGACTACTGCGATTCCAAACACGCCTGACTATGTACTTGGCGTGCTGAATTTGCGTGGCGCAGTTGTGCCGATTATTGATTTGCGCAAGCGCTTTGATCTGCCTGAGACAGCCTATGGAACCACAACTGTCGTTATCGTCGTACGCATGCAGCACGAAGATCAGGAGCGCACAGTGGGCCTCGTCGTCGACGCTGTAGCCGAAGTGTATCGCCTGGACACTAACAGCATTCAGCCACCACCGGAGATGGGCCTGACAGCGCACACAGAGTTCGTCGCCGGGCTCGCGACAGTCGATGAGAAAATGGTGATTTTGCTTGCCGTCGACAAACTCATCGACTTTACCGAGATGACGCCTAAAGAATCCGTCGAGAAAGACCTGGCCGCTACGGGCTGACGGCACGGTCACGATTCACACGACGAGCACATCACTATGACGACGCCAGTTTCGACGAAAACAGTAGCTCGCAAGAAAATTGCCAAGAAAGAAGCAACTGCGAGCAAGAAGAAAACGACCAAGAAAGTCGCTAAAAAAGCTGCAACGAAAAAACGAGTTGCTCGGAAGAAAACTGTAGCGACGAAGCGCGCCCCGCGGAAAAAGGCTCCGACGAAGAAGAAGGCAACGGCCACACAAAAAGCTGCGCCGGACTTCATATTGCCGGAAACGCTGACGACGAAAACAATCGTCGACGTATACGCGAGTCTGGCAGATGCCCTGAAAACGAAATGCGGTGTCGACGCAACGAACGTGGTGTCTGTGGATGCGAGTGGCATCCAAATGCTCGTCGCATTCATGCGCTGTTATCCGACGACACTCTGGAAAGGCACGTCGGATGCTATCCAGTCGGCCGCCACAACGCTTGGGGTCGCTGGCAATTTGCCGGCGGATGCTGTTGCGCAAGACGGCGCGACGTCATCTGATAAACCCGCCGATTTGTGTCCTGTTTTCTAGCGTGCCAAAGGCGCCCGGATAGCACCAACATTTCAGCGCACTGTGGGAGAGATCGTGTCAGCGCAAGGTCCAGCTAAACCGCAAGGTGCAGCCAGCATTGCGGTCTTCAAAGAGATTCGCGTTCTTGTCGTCGATGACTCGAATAGTATGTGCGAGCTCGTTACGCGACTGCTCAACGATGCACCCGACATAACGGTAGTTGGCACCGCAAGCAATGGCCTGGAAGCCCGCGATCAGGTCAAAGCGCTGAATCCTGATGTCATCACTCTGGACGTGACGATGCCGGGAATGGACGGTATAAGCTTTCTCGAAAATCTCATGCGTTTGCGCCCGATGCCCGTCGTCATGTTGTCATCGCATACGACCGTTGGCGCAGATGTCACGCTTCAGGCATTGCAGCTAGGTGCAGTGTCTGCCATTGCCAAGCCGCGTCTCAACGTCGAAAAATCGCTTGCAGCCAATGCGGAGGATCTGTGTTGGGAAATTCGTAACGCAGCAGCGATGAGTGAGGCGGTTCGATGTTGGCAACCAGTCAAAAACGCATCGCAGAACAACGCAACGGCAACTGCACAGGATCGACGTAGATTTGATCCCAGCCATAAAATCAGCGGCGCAGCGTCGCGTTTTCTAGTGGCCATGGGTGCGTCAACGGGCGGCACGGAAGCCATTCATCGGTTGCTGTCACAAACGCCGCCCGGAAACCCGGGAATCGTGATCGCGCAACACATACCCGCCGCGTTCTCGGCGTCTTTTGCTCGTCGCGCTGATCGCAATTGTCCGTTAATCGTAACCGAGGCAAACAATGGCGAGGTCATCCGTGACGGCCACTGTTACATCGCGCCTGGCGATCAACACTTGACCGTCGCGCGCTCGGCGGACGGATTCTGTTGTCGCCTGGATAGCGAACCGAAGGTGAATTTCCACCGTCCGTCTGTTGACCGACTTTTCGACTCAGTGGCGACGACGCTGGGCAATCGGGCCGTGGGCATCATTCTCACGGGAATGGGTCGCGATGGCGCCACCGGTCTACTCAAGATGCAAATGGCCGGCGCCCATACCATCGGGCAGGACGAGGCGACCAGCGACATTTACGGGATGCCGCGCGCGGCTATGGAGCTCAACGCCGTCAATGCTCAGATGGCGCTCGATGCGATCCCTGACGCAATGGTGAGCGCCTTACGGCGGCTACAGCGCCGATAGGCCAGCGCATGGCTGGATGACCCGGCCAACGTGAGCGCTCGATGTCGATGGATCATCGATTTCGCTAAAGAAGACGTCACGTCAGCCGCAAAAGTGGGTAACCACTGAATTCTCCGGCACACACCACGGACTGGGACGTAACAATGAAGATTATGGTCGTCGACGATAGCTCGGCAATGCGGTTGATGATGCTCCGTACGCTGCGCCAATCGGGCATAAAAGCGAATGACATCCAACAAGCAGAGGATGGCGCGATTGCTCTTGCCGCGATACGCGAAAAAGTACCCGACCTCGTGCTGGCTGACTGGAACATGCCGAACATGACGAGGATCGAGTTGCTGGAAGCGCTTCGTGCGGATGACATCAAAGTCACCTTCGGTTTCGTCACAACGGAAGCTGGCACGGAACAACGCAAGCGTGCCACGGAGGCCGGCGCACAGTTTCTGATTGCCAAACCATTTACCAAGGAGAGCTTCGAGAAAGTCGTCGATGCTTTCCTGAGCTGATACAAGAAGGATAAGGAATATCATGAGTACCCGTTTTGTTGTACCCGACGGTGAAGCCGTTGGCGAATTGCTCAGCATTGTGCTGGGCGATGGCACATCCGCCGCAGATGCTAGCGTCACAGATTTTTCAGGCTACTACGCTGCGTCCTATATCGACGATGATGACAAGCTCGTCGCTGTTGGTATTTGCAATACTCCGTTCGTATTTTACTCGGGTGCCGCACTATCAACGATCCCTGCCGGCGCCGCCTCTGACATGATGGCGGAAGGCGAACCCAGTGATAGCATTTTCGACAACTTCTACGAAGTCATGAACATTTGCTCGCGTCTGTTGATGACCGAGCAGGATGAACATCATCTGCGCGTCGCCAAAACCTTCAAACCAGCAGAGGCCGCTAGCGTGATCTCGGAAATAACCGATGGCGTCACGAAGTGCTTCAACCTTGCCATTCCTTCGTATGGGGAAGGAGAGATGCACTTCATTGTGACGTAATAACACGCCACCTTGACCGAACCAGCTTGGCGTACCGCGTGGCGGTTGCCCCGCGGATCTTCTCAGTCACGAAGACTACGGGGCATCCGGTAACGCCAACTCGTCGAATGCCTCGTTAAGATACGCAGCCATCCGAACACCTGCCTGGGATAAACGTCGGCGCATCGTCGCACGATGTGCAAAAACATATCGCCAACTCAGATTACGAGCACGCTCATCATTGGCGTCCGGGTAAATCGTATCGCGGATGCGAACACTCTCTTCTATCCAAACGAGCGGATCTGTTTCCCACCATGATTGAACATCATCCGGTGTGATGCGCCGAGACAACCATTGCGACATCTCACTATAGGACAACGCTTCATCTTCAACCAACGCTGTATCCCAGACGAAGTGCAGGTTAGTTGCGCGCCCGCGCCAGGTCACCGCAAAGTCGTTGCCACCGCGGTCGGTACCATTGCCGCAGTGCAACGGTTGATGTAAGTCGCCAATGATATGGACGATAAACCGCAGTGCCAGTTGTCTCTCCGCCAGACTGGCATCGCGATCAATCAACGTCGCACGGAAGCGCGCAAGACCTGTGTATGCGTCACCTTCGTCAGGTGCACCGATCTCAGAGTAACCTTTGCCTGTCGGAACCGTGACGTAATGCAATGGCCCAGCAACCTTTTGCCAGAACTCAGTCGGTGCAGAACGCATGAAATCCGGCCAAGTGGAGCTCTCAGCCAGATCTTCGGCGCCGAGAATCTCGGAAACGCCGGCGCGCGCCTGACCTGACAGATGTTCCTCAGCAATGTGTGCTGCGACGCGATGACCAATCTTGCCCCACGCATGCGCTGGCACCGAAAGGACCGTACCAAGTGCGGCTGACACGACAAACCCGAACAGCAGAGCGACGCGCATAGTGTTTCTCCGTTGCGATCAAAAAGTCTTTGATAAAGGCGTTCGTACCGAACGAGATGCTTTTTTCTGGAAATCAGTGAACGTACGATACGCTTCTGGCTCAAACTGAGCGGCCGGGCTGGTGAAACCGAAGGTCATCACCGCGCTATCGATGCCTTGCTCAATACGCCGGTCCCAATTGCCAAACCGGGACGTCGATGACATGTCGGTGTTGATATCTCCGGACAACGTGTACTGGTCGCCCAGACTCAGCTCACTGACTGACGTCAGCTTCAGGGGATAGACTAACTCGAAACCAAATTGACGGTCAGAAACACGGTCGTACTCAAGGTACGCCGCTTCGGCAAACCCGGGAACGCTCACCGCACCACCAACATCGTCACGCAATGTGAATTGCATCTCAACGACGAGATCAAAGGCTGGATCAAATATGTTCTCAACGAAGTAGTCATCAAGCTCGGCGTCGGGAACGTACAGATTCAGCCAGCGCTGCAATGCATCACGCATTTCTGCCGTTTCGACGCTGCGCAGCTGACCGCGCAACTGCGCCGCGTGATAGCCGGCCAACGTGATCCGTTCACTGATGCTGACAACGCCATCCGGTTGTACTTCAACACCGCGCTCTACATTAATGGTCGCGTCTTGATCATCGTAGTCGGGCATTTGGACGAGTTGCGACGTGTCCGCGAGGACGAGCGCATAATTCTTACCCATGTAGCGCGGCGCGAGTTGGCCGAGGCGTAAATCTTTATCCGTCGTGTCGATAAATCGCCCGACGCCATCGACGGTCGCGGTGACAATCATATGATCAAATTGGTCGCGATTCGGCAGCTCCGGCAACACTTGTTGCTGGAGATTGACGAGCGCCAATGAACTATCAATGCCAACCGCACCGAGCATGTCATGCAGCAAGACAGAGTGGTCTTTGCAATCGCCGTAGCGGTCGCGCAACGTTTCTCGAGCCGTCTTTGGTATGTACGCACGGCGGCCAAATTCCAGCGCTTTATACTGGATCTCTTCCTGCACATACGCACTCAGTACATCGATTTTGCGTTGCGGATCGTCGATACCCTCAACCAACCGTTGTGCGCGTTGCGCAACAGAGTCACTGTCGAGCTTGTCATCGATTTCTTTAAGGTATTCGTTACCCACGCTCGTCCAATCAGATGCAGGTGAGCCTAGTTGCACCCAGCTGATCATCTTGTCGTAATACGGTTGCAACGGCTCCCACCGATAAGACCGCGGATTGTCGATACGCCAAATCAGACTGTCCGAAATACGTTTTGGCTCCGGCACCTCAAAACTATCGAAGTCAATATCATCAAACTTACCGGTGACAAACAATGCGCTCGTACCAACGGGTCGGCTTCGCGACAAGTAAACGGTTTCAATCGGAAAGTCGCCGGCGCCGGTGTTGATGTGTTTGGTTGCCATAAGCTCGATGGTCGCACCGGGGATCAAACCTGGCACTGGCAAATGAGCCGTACGCTCGGTGCTGGCTTCATAACCATCAGTAACAGTCGTAATGTAGTAACTGTTCAAGTCACCTTCACCAATCACAGCACCGTCAGCGTCGCGTACGATCAATCTGTTCACGAACAGTTGTTCATAGGCCGGATCGAAGTTCATCTCGATCGTGCTGAAATCAGCCACACCGCGTTCGTCAATAATCCTGATCTTGCGGTAAACGGTGCGCCGTAGCAGCTCGCTGCCATCAAATGAAAACCCGAGGATCGCATAGGGGTAATCGGCCGCCGCCTCATCAGGCACCGGTGGCAGTTTCTTGCGTTTCGCGATTTTCGCCAATGACCGGGGCAATTCAACAGGCGTCAGTGATGCCGAAATCATCGACACATCGCCTTGCCCTAATGTACGGTCAATCGCAGCAATGTATTCCTGTACCGTCTCGTTGCCAGGTGCGAACTCCTGTGCAACAAGGAAAGCCGCTTTGGCTTTTTTGAAGTCACGCAATAGATATTGCGCACGACCCTGATAAAAATAACTTTGCAGCGAGCGATACCCGCCGTCGATGAGCTGTTGCGACAAGGCAGACATTTCGACGGCAGCGTCCATGTCATCCATGATCGACAGGCGCTCGAACGCAAGATCCGCATCTAGCGCATTCGGGTCAACCATTTCGTTGAGCATGTCCAAGGCCTGCTCATACTCGCCGCGACGCGCCAGCAATTGTGCCCGGATCGTTCGATGCTTAGCAGTCTCGCCAGTCGCCGTGTAGGCATCGTACAAAGCGTCTATCTTCTCCCATTCACTACGATCTGCGAGCATGCCAACGTAGACCGAAAAATCCTCATCATCACGATAGTCATTCGCGAACAATGGCGCATACAAAGAGACCGCTTTTTCAGTATTACCCATCTTGTACGCAAGCCAAGCCTGCCAGCTTGTGACCACCTGATTGGTAGCAAATGGCCCAGCACGTTCGTCAAGCCAGGTGGCAGCTTGCGAATACGCATTCACCGATGATAACGAGCGCACAGCATTTGTAACGTAATCAACATCGATCGGATCAGCGGCATTGGCGGCTGCGAAAAACCGGAAGGCATCGCGGTAGCTGCGCACTTCGTAGTAGTACAAACCAAACGCATTCGACAGCAATGCATTAACACGTGCAGCATCTTTGTCACTGAAGGTGTTTTCGCTGGCTGTTTGCGCAAGACCCACAGAGAAGTCATCCCACAGCTTGGTGAGTCGTTCTTCGAGTTTACGATCACTCGCTGGCCCCCACGCCGTGAGCATGTAAGCACAGGTGTCGGTTGCGACGATCCAGTGATAGTAGTCAAAATCCTCGCCATCGAATGGCGTCGTGCCGACCAGAAGTTTTCCGGTCGCACCGTCTTTGACGATGTCCTCATCGCGTTCTACGAACGCTGACGGATAGTCTTCGCTAGCCTGGCGCATCATGACGCTGTATATCGCGCTTTTGGGCGGGGCTGCGCCCTGCCAGCACACCGGCACGACGTTGACGCCGGAGCTGCCATTCGTCAATGCACCGATATCAGCAACAGGCGCATCTTCATCAAGATCAGACCATGATGACCACTGGGCATCAGCGGAAAAACGATAGCCGAAATCCGGCGATTGGTAATCACTAATCGGCCGTGCGGACTTGCTTGTCAGGCCCGCGCGCTCCAGCAGCGTTTCAACGGCGCTGGGTTGGTTTTGCTGCGCTTGAGCGTCTGCAGTTGCTAGCAAGAAGGGAATAACGATCAGATATGCGAAGCAGTCTTTGATATTCATTGCTCTGATTCTACGCACTAGAATGCCTCGCGTCAGTCTCAAAACCGCCTTGCAGTCGACATAATCTGCGACAAAAGCAAGGCATGCGATATCATCGCCCCGTCAACTCAACACCGGATTACTGCCCTATGTCACTGACCAGCATCCTGCCCGACATTCTTTTGGCGATCGTTGAAATCATCGCGGTCAGCGGTGCGGTCTGGTTCATTTCGAGACGTCTGCAGCAACTCTACAATGACAGACCGGATCAACAATTCCGCCGCCAGATGATCATGGTGGCAACAGTTTTGTTCGCCGTTTTAGTCATCGTGTTGATCTTGCCGGTGAGTTCGTCGACCCGAGGCTCTCTGATGAGCTTGTTCGGCATCGTGCTCAGCGCAACAATCGCGTTGTCGTCAACCAACCTCGTCGGCAACATTATGGCGGGCATCATGCTGCGGACGGTGGGCAGCTTTAAGCTCGGTGATTACGTTCACGTCGGGGATTTTTTCGGTCGCGTATCGGAAATGGATCTGTTGCACACAGAGATTCAGACGGAAGAGCGTGATCTTACAACGCTACCCAACAGCTATCTTGCCGCTCACCCTGTTCGCGTCATGCGCACGTCAGGCTCAATACTGTCTGTCGAATTGTCGCTCGGCTACGACGTATCGCGGCATACCGTTGAGCGATTGCTGCTCGAAGCGGCAAACAGCTGTGACCTGGAAAGCCCGTTCGTACAAATCCGCCACCTCGGCGACTATTCAATTACCTATGCGGTCGCGGGCTTACTGACAGACGTGAAATCTTTGCTCGGCAAACGTCGCGCGCTGCGCGCGGCAACGATAGATGTGCTTCACGCCAACGGCGTCGAGATTGCCTCGCCCGTGCTCGCCAACACACGCAACTATAAGCCCGGGCACCAGTTTCTCGCCGATGATAAAGCGCCAACAACACAGTCCGGCAGCGGCGTGACGCCAGACAGTTTGGTGTTCGACAAAGCATTGCAAGCCGAGGGGCTTGATAAGTTGCGAGAGCGGCGCTTGGAGCTCACTAAGGTCATCGACGAGCTAACAGCTCAAAAGAACAAGAAGTCTGACGACGAAGCCTCGCCGTCGGAGGCAGAGAAACTGGATGGGGAGTTGCTGCGTTCGCAGCGCCGATTGCAGCGCCTGAATGAAGTGATCGCGAGAAGAGAATCGGAGATTGCGAGCGACAACTAGCCGCATCGCACGCAATCTCCAACACAGATCTAGAGGTCAAATTCTACGGAGTAGCCAACCACGAACTTGATTTCATCGTTATCGAGATTATCCGGACCCGGATCGTCTAGATCGGTTGTCGTAATCGCCATCGTGAATCCGTCTTTGGCGAGCGAGACGCCGAAGTCTACGTAGCTGTCCGGTACCCCATTAAATGCCTCGTTGAAGTCACCGTCGTGATAGCCCAAATGAAAACCAAGCTCGACGCCTTCTTTGATTTCGGTTGTGTAGTCTGCGGAAAGATAGAATGCCTGGCCAAAACCGAAGTCCTGATCCATACCCTCATCTGCCTCTGTGTTGGCAAGAATGTTCAATCCGAAACTGAAGTTGTCGATGGACAGTGACCCGTAGATCTCACCGAAGTCGAATTCTGCTTCTTTGTCGTAGTTGTAGTACAAATAGCCTACATCCCAACCAACGCCACCAGCGAATTCACCGCTCACGCCGAAGTAGACGTCGTGCTCGTAAGAAAACACATCGCCAGGCGCATAGCTGACGTTCGAGACCCACGTTCCAGCATAAAAGCCGTTGTCCTTGGCATAGTCGATACCACCGGATACAGCGGGCGCATTCTCGGTCTGCGTCAAGCCACGCCAAATGTAGTTGTTACTCACTGCGGCATTCGCCGTCCACTCATCAGCCTGTGCAGCATTGGTTGCGAGAAATAGTCCAACAACAGCAGCGGCGGTAAATATCGATCTTTTCATGTCTGGTTTCCTGAGCCATTAGCAAAATTTATGTGACACACGTCACACGCATGAGTACTCAGCAATTTTCGCGCCAACCGCTGCGACGCCTGTTATTCATACCGAAAACACGCAGCGGCATGCAGCGTGCGTATGCCTCGTACACGCATGCCATCATCGTGGCGCACCAAAAAAGCGCAGTTTTTGGCAACGGATGAGCACAGGTGGTGCCAACTTAGTTGCCATTGCAAACAACTTTCGGCTCAAATAGCGCTCTAATGAGCAAAGCAAACGAGACACACCATGAATCATCGAAGCCACTTGGCTATCGCGATCCTGCTGCTACTAACCGGCGGCTGTCACGCGCAGGAGCCCGACTATGAAAGCGCCAGAGCCATTCAATCAGACGGCACTATTGCCGCGCTCTCGGCCGCTGACGTGAACGTTGCCGATATCGCCGTGAATGCACTGGCCGACGAACTCGGACTTCGCGTCGGCGATATCGTGGTCGATTCGGTGCGGCCGGTCACGTGGCCTGACGCGAGCGTCGGTTGTCCGGAACCGGGGCAGGCGTACGCGCAGGTACTCACGCCGGGACACAAAATCACGTTGCGAGCCAATGGCAAGCTTTTTGTGATGCACGAAGCGAATGGACATGCCGTCTTGTGCACGCGCAAAAAGACAGCGTCGCAAGTTGCGCCTGGCATGAATTTTAGTTGGGCACCGTTGGCTGCGACAGCGCGCGCCGACCTGGCCGCGCAGCTCGGTATCGCTGAGAAGGACATCATCATCGCTCGAGGACAGGCACAACAATGGCCAGACTCGCGTTTAGGTTGTGATACGGGTGACACGCCGGCACAAGCAACACCAACCGACGGATTCGTCATTACACTGCGCTATGGCAGTCGCAACTACACCTACCATGCCGATGACAGCACAGTGATTGCGTGCCCCGCCTTTAGCGCTGACTGACCGAAAAACGAGACGCTCGCATGGCACATAAAAAAAGCCACTCAACCGAAGGCTGAGTGGCTTTTTCGTTTGGCTGCTATTGCGCCTCGCGGCGACAATAGCGCTTCACGTTCTGCTATTAAGGGCAGAAGCCCGGGAAGTCACAGATTGACGCGCCTGGATCGTTTTCGATTTCGATAACGGTCAGGTTCTGAATGCCAGTGGCATCGCTGTGCGAAATCGCACCGATCTGCTTGTTCAACGGACCTGTCGGCAGACCGGTCCATTCAATCGTTACCGGAGCGGTCTCACCAGCAGTCGCCGCGTCCGGCGCACTGACCGTCAAGTTACCGTTGTCGTTTACAATCCCGAACTGTTGATCGAAGTAGAACAGATTGGCATCTGCAGCTTCGGTATCAAAAGCGTGGATAAACAATACGTACGGGTTGAATGCCACCGGATCGAACGGGATCGGCAATGTGACGTTGACGAACTCATCCGAACCACCGCGAGCGCTTGACGCGATCTGCGTGCACGAACCGCCTGGGCAGTAGTACAGGTACAGATCAAGATCATCGTTGCCACTGGTGTACTCGTTGTACGTGCGGAACTGGCGGAACGCCGTGCCCGGTTGCGTGTCATCAATGATCGTTGCGAACGTTGCCGGATCCGAGAATGAGAATGCAAAGCTGTCGTCTGCATCATCAACCAGACCGGTTACCGCGAATACACCTGGGCCATTGATGCCGTGCACTTGCGCGGTGTACTCACCGGTGTAACCAAAAGTCAGATCGAACTGAGCACTACCGTCGGCGCCTTCACCTGTGACTAAGTCTTCGGTGATAAACGCAACCGTGTTCACAGCGATCGGGCTACGTACGTCGTTGCCTTTGCTGTTTTTGTTCTTCCACGTAATTGCGCCGAACGCCCATTCGTTCGCTGCGGCACCATCACTGGCTACAGTGATTTCATACGTTGCAGACTCACCCGGACGCAGTTTGAGTTTCGTCGGAGAGACCGAAACGCTAAAGCCCGGAGGCGCGTCGATTTCAACGGTGAACTTCTGTTTCTTGCTGGAGTAGCTCTTACGACCTTTCTTCAGGTTGAAATCAGACACCGCCGTAACGGTACGTGTCACTGTCTTCGTGCCCGGAATACCGTTCATGCCGATAGACGGCAAGTTCAGGTCTTCAGGATCGGTAGACTCACCCAAACCGTTCGCAATGAAATCGCAATCTGCAGCGGTCAGACCCGGAACCGGTGTCGCCGTGCCACAGCTTGCTGCGAGGTAGTCGATGGAGCCGGCGTCGTAGGTCAGACCTGGGCTTACCGCGTCGTTAGGGACAACGTGGCCGGCACCAAAGTCAAACGGATCAGCCGGTGTAACACCGTCTTCTTTGACCACATCCTGGCGAGCCGTCGTCATCATCGCTGATTTGATCTGCGCTGGTGACCACTCCGGACGACCTTCTTTGATCAACGCGCCTAAGCCTGCGATATGCGGGCCGGACATTGATGTACCAGAGAGATAGTCATACAAACCGCCCTCGGAGCCGTCTGCCTGATCTGGCGCGTAGGCCGCGAGGATCTGCACGCCAGGCGCGGTGATGTCAGGAGAAATCCAACCCGGAATCGTAGAGTACGGTCCACGAGATGAGAAACCTGCCATGACGTTACCGGTACGTTCGGTCGTGACGAACGTCGTATTGTTCAGACTTGCGTTAACCGTATCGCCAGCGGCGGCGGCAACCAGTGCAAGCCCGGCAGCGTTTTCGATCATGACGCCTGGTACTGACTGTGTCAGTGCCGTAGCGGTGCCACCCAAGCGGGTCAGCGGACGATCATCAGAGTAGATGATGACAGCAACCGCGCCAGCAACCACTGCAGACTCAACTTTGGCAACAAAGCCGCAGGTGCCGCGTGCGATCAACGCAATTTGACCAGTGAGGTCATTGGTCAATGGCGCACAGGCGTCAAGCGGATCAGCAACACCGACGTCGGCAGTGATATCACCGCTGACTGACAGTGGCTGCGTGATCGCGCCTTCAACTGCAGTGTAGTTGCCTGCCACTGATGCCGGTGCGTTGATACCCGCACCTAGCGTCAAAGCCGGGCCGTCTGTCGTCGATGCTGCTACTGATGTGACCCAAGGCTCACCAGCGTTAATCGTCGCGAAACCAGGACCGTCATTACCGCCAGAGCGAGCAACGAAAACACCCGCGTTCGTTGCGTTCAGGAATGCAAGATCCTGCAAGTCAGTGAATGATGCTGCCGTACCGACTGAGAAGTTCAGTACGTCGACGCCATCTGCCACTGCCTGATCGGTCGCCGCAGCGCTATCAGAGAAGAAGCAGCTAAAGTTCGTTGCGCCTGGTGACAACCAGCACACTTTGTAAACCGCGATGCGAGCACGCGGCGCCATGCCGGAGATCGTACCCGCAGGCGTACCCGAGATATCGGCTTCGACAGGGTTACCGCCAGCGGTGCTGGCTGTATGCGTGCCGTGACCAGAAGAGTCGCGCGGGGAGAGGAATTCACCTTCTACAACGCTACCACGACCGGCAAGGAAACCGTCTACATACCAACGTGCACCAACGAGTTTGTTGTTGCAATCATCAGCACTCCACGCCTCGCCTTCCTGACAAATACCGGTCCAGCTCTCTGGCGGTGCTTTGTAAACGAGTTCGCCGTCAACGGTGTCAGCGAAACTTGGATGTTCCTGAACAGCGCCGGTGTCGAGGACACCAATAACGATGTTCTCGCCCTTGAGACCGCCGCGAGCGCGCAAGCCTTTGTCGCCATCGTTCAAACCAAGGAAATCACTCGTGCTGTTGGTTTCGATCTCTACAGAATAATCTGCCCAGATCTGAACAACGTCTTCATGGCTTTGCAGCTCCGCCGCTTCTGCCGGCGTCAGACGCGCAGCGAAACCGTTCATCGTGTGGCAGTAGCTGTAAATTTTCCGGTCGTTAGCGCCCATCGATGCCAAAGCGTCGTTGTGCGTGTTGATCAGATGTGATGTGTATTGCTGAACGTGCGCAGCGGTTGAATCATAGCGCTCACCGTCAGAAGGTGCCGTTGCGAGGAAGCCTTGCAGGCCACCTTCGTAAACGAGACCGGCTTTATCGCGCATTTGCACGACATACGTTCTTGTTTGTCCGCGAACGGTCGCGTCTGTACTGACATCCTCAAACGCAATCGAAGGTTGCGCTTGCTCGGCAGGTTGTATCTCGACGGCCTGAACGGTACCGGCAAGCAACAACAACGCCAAGGCATGAATTGCCTTCACCATTATTATCTCCCCTGAGTGTGATGGACCGCACAAATGTACGGATCGCCCGAGTGTCATTCATGGCAGTTTCCGTTGCAAGTTACCCGGCTGGAAGAAGCCTAGACAGGGCTGAAAACCACTCGTGGGTGATTATGCCCATGTTCAAAACCTTAACCATAATCAACGCTTTACGAGACATAAAACGTAGATGTTAAATACCGCCGCATTATGTGCACGCGCTGGCGCACATGAACAATTGCGGGGGATTATGGAAAATCGGAATTCCCGCCGACCTTTTTATTGCACGAAACTGCCACCCAACGCTTTGTATAACGCCGCTAGCGCAGTCGCGCGATCTATCATTGCGAGTGCCTGCTGATCTTTCAGTGCCAGCGATGTGCGTTCTGCATCAAGGACAACGAGGTAGCTGTCCGCGCCGTTTTGGTATCGCAAGCGGGCAAACCTTGCGGCCTCTTCGGCCGCGCCTACGGCATCACCCAGTATCGCGACGGTCTCGGTCGTCGTTCGATAACCGGCCAGTGCATTCTCTGTTTCTTCAATCGCAAGACGCCAGGTTTGCTCGAAACGGGCCATCGCACCACTCGCTTGTGCCTCAGCTTCGGTAATTCGTTGCTTCACGCGACCAAAATCGAGGAATCGCCAATCAAGCGTCGGCGCCACTTGCCAACGGCGTGCGTCATCATCGCCAATCGCGCCCGACGTTTGCCCTGTCCAGCCAAAGCTGCCTAACAAATTGATTGTCGGGTATAACGCCGCCGTGCGAACACCAATAATAGAGGTCGCTTCTGCCAGCCTTCGTTCGGCTGCGAAAATATCGGGCCGGCGCAGCAACCAATCGATCGGGTTACCGGCAGCCACCATCGCAGGCATGCTCGGCATTGTGGTGCCCGTGTCCGCCAACATCGCCTGAATCTGCGCGGCGCTCTGGCCACTCAGCACAGCCAGTCGTTGCTCTGCCCGGACTCGTGCTGCGATTGCGGCTGGTAGCGTTGCGGCAATCCGCCGCGCTTCAGCGCGTGCCTGGGCGATGTCGAGCGCCGTTCCGCGACCAGCATCAAGCGAGACTTCAAGGATCGCAACGTTCTCGTTTTGGTTAGCGATATTGGCTTGCAACAAAGCGATACGCGCATGACTGCCTCGCCATTGAAAATAGGCTTGGGCCGTTTCAGCAACAATGCTCAGTTCGACGGCGTACAACGCATTCGTCTCAGCCTCAACGCGACGCCGAATCGCTTCTGACTGACGACGCAGGTTACCGAACAGGTCAATTTCCCACGCAGCATCGAAGCCAGCACGATAGCGTTCAGCGATCGCGGCACCTGGGAACGCGAACGGATCGAGCGAACTCTGACTGGTGCGCTCCTGACCACCGGTCACCGTAACCGTAGGGAACAAGCTGTAGATCTGCAGGCCTGCCAAAGCACGCGCTTCATTCAGCGACGCGAGCGCGATCGCGATATCAGCGTTGTGCTCGCGCGCCAGAGACAACAACTGTTGTAACTCTGGCAAATCGAATGACTGCCACAGACCGTCGACAGTGCTGGCGCCGTCTGTCGCGTCTGCCTGATCTTCGACGAAGCGCTTCGGTAAATCGGGCAACGTTTGTTCGTAGTCCGGCCCCACGTTGCAGCCAGCCATCAACACCACGGCCGCGCCAACGCCAATCTTACGCAACATCATTGACCTCCGATGTCTCGTGCCGCGTTGCGAATTGGCGGACGATGACGTAGAGCACCGGCGTGAAAATCAATCCAAAAAAGGTCACCCCTAACATCCCGAAAAACACGGCAACGCCCATCACATGGCGAATTTCAGATCCCGCACCACTGGCAAACACGAGCGGAAGCACGCCCGCGATAAAAGCAAAACTGGTCATTAGAATAGGTCGCAAACGAATCTTGGAGGCATCAATCGCCGCCGTCACGATGTCACGACCCTCACGCTCCAGCTCACGGGCAAACTCGACGATAAGAATCGCGTTCTTGCAAGCAAGCCCCATTAAAACGACCAAACCGATCTGCGTGAAAATGTTGTTATCGAGAAACGTTGGTGGCACAGACATGGGTGGTGGCGGAATGATTTCCATGCCAATTTGCAGACCAAACAAGAGCCCGATCGCCTGATTGAGCATCCAGATCCCGCCCACGGCAGAGAGCAAACATAACGGGACAATCAAAATCACCGACAACGGCAGAAGCCAGCTTTCATACAGCGCTGCCAGAATCAAATAGACGAACAAAATACACAGCGGGAACACCAGCAGCGCAACGTTGCCTTGTTGCACTTCCTGATAGGTCAAGCCAGTCCATTCAACGGTCATGCCGCGCGGCAACATCTGTCGGGACAGATTGCCAACCACTTCGATCGCTTCAGCCGAAGACATTTGCGACGGATTGATACCCGCCGTCAAATCGGCCGCCGGATACCCGTTGTAGCGAATCACCGGATCCGGGCCAAACGTGCGTTGCATCTCGAGTACACTCGACACGGGAATCATGCGTCCCGAGCTGTCGCGCACTTTGATCCGCGATACATCATCAATCTGATCACGGAACTGCGCATCGGCCTGAACGTAAACGCCATAGGTGCGCCCGAATAAGTTGAAATCATTAACGTAGGTCGAGCCAAGATAAGTCTGCAAGGCTAAAAAAACATCCGTCAACAGCAGGTCTTGTTCTTTTACTTTACGCCGATCGATATCGGCTTTGAGCTGAGGCACGTTTGCCTGAAACGAACTCAGGATCGCAAACGGATCGAAACCCGGCGTGCCACGCAAAGCACCGGTTAGCGCCTGGGTTTGCTCGTTGAGTTCACCGAACCCAAGCCCGGCGCGATCCTGCACATACATCTCGACACCCGACGAGTTACCGAGACCCAGTACGGGCGGCGGCATCAGCGCAAACGCCAGACCCTCTTCAATACTGCTGAACGCGCCGGTCAATTGATTCGCTAGCTCCACGGCGCTGATATCACGCTCGCGCGCCGGCTTAATGCCAACGAACATCGTGCCAATGTTAGGTGTGTTGACGAAGTGAACGCCATTCAAGCCCGGCAACGCAACCGTTGATTCAACGCCGGGCATTGACAGTGTAATGGCTGCCATCTCGCGTAACATGGCCTCTGTGCGATCAATGCTTGCGCCTTCCGGTAACAGTGCGACGCCGAAGAGATATTGTTTGTCCTGCTCAGGAATGAATCCGGCGGGGACGCCGCGAAACGCAACAAATGCGACGACCAGCAACAGGCTGTAGATCAACACCAGACGTTTCGAGCGATGAATGTAACGCTCGACACGTGTGGCATATCCTTTCGCGCCGCGATCAAACAAACGATTGAACGGACGGAATATCCAACCGAGCATGAGCTCGACCACTTTTCCGGTGCGTTGTTGCGCCGCCCCTTTCGGTTTCAACAGCACGGCCGCGAGCGCGGGAGACAGCGTGAGGGAATTGAAACCGGAGATCAGGACGGCCGCAGAAATCGTCACCGCAAATTGCCGATAGAACTCACCAGTAACGCCGCTCATAAACGCCAGTGGTACAAACACCGCAGCCAGCACGAGAGAGATCGCAACAATAGGGCCAGACACCTCGGTCATAGCAGCGTGCGCCGCCTCCAAAGGTGACTTACCCATCTCAATATGGCGTTCGACGTTTTCGACAACGACGATCGCGTCATCAACCAAAATGCCGATTGCGACGACTAACCCAAACAGTGTCAGTACGTTGATCGAAAAACCCAACAGCAGGAGGACGGCGAAACTACCCACAATGGATACCGGCACGGCTAACAACGGAATGATCGATGCGCGCCAGGTTTGCAGAAAGATCACAACAACTAACACGACCAACAAAACCGCTTCGAGCAAGGTTGTAATAACCGACTTGATTGACTCGCGAACAAACACCGTCGGATCGTAAGCGACATCCCAACTCATACCGGGTGGGAAACGCTCTGACAGCTCTTCCATTTTGGCGCGCACAGCATTGGACAGTGCAATCGAGTTCGCGCCGGGCGATTCAAAGATCGGTATTGCTGTCGCCGTCTGGTTATTGAGAAGCGAACGCAGGGAATAGCTATCGGCGCCTAACTCGATGCGTGCGACATCGCGTAGCGTTGTGACGGCGCCGGGCGCGCCGACCTTTAAAACAATGTCGCCGAATTCGTCAGTCGTCTCGAGGCGTCCATCGGCGCTAATGGACAGTTGCACCGGACTGTTTGGCTGTGGCGGTCCTCCGATCAACCCTACCGAGGCCTGAACGTTCTGCTCGCGAATCGCCTGAATGATATCGCCAACGGTCAAATCACGAGCAGCAACCTTTTCCGGATCGAGCCATACCCGCATGGAGTACAAGCCGGCGCCAAAGACAATTGACTGACCGACGCCAGGCAACCGGTTAATCTCATCGGTGATGTTCAGATTGACGTAGTTGGACAGGTACTGACCATCGTAAGTGCCGTCGGGCGACGTCACGTTGACCACCATAGTCAACGTCGGCGATGACTTGGCGGTGACAATCCCGAGATCGCGCACGGTTTGTGGCAAACGCGGCAACGCCTGCGCGACGCGGTTCTGCACTTGGACTTGTGCAAGATCAACATCGGTGCCGCCGGCAAATGTGACTTGCAACTGCATGCCACCGTCAGAGCTTGCCACCGACTTCATGTAGATCATGTTCTCGACACCATTGATCGCCTCTTCAAGCGGCGCGGCAACCGTTTCGGAAATCGTCTGTGGATTCGCGCCGGGATAGCGTGCAGTGACTTGTACCGTTGGCGGCACAACGTCGGGATATTCGCTGACCGGCAGATTCGGAATCGCGATAGCACCGCAGATCAGAATAAACAGCGACAACACGGCCGCAAAGATGGGCCGGTCGACGAATGAGCGTGCAATGTTCATGGTGCTGCGGGCGCTTGCGGGGTTTGCGCAGCGCTTGCGGTTGGGTCATCCATCGGGACATCGGTCGGATTGACAGGCGCGCCGGCAAAGAAAATTTTGCGCACGCCATTGACCACGATGCGATCACCAGCCGCCAGACCTTGTTCCACGACCCGCAACCCATCGATGGCCCGTCCGATTTGAACATCACGGCGCTGGGCACGGTTTTGCTCATCCACGACGTAGACATACTGACGATCCTGATCGGTCAGGATCGCAACGTCGTGCACCAACACAGCTTCGTATTCACCGCTGCCGAGCAACCGCACGCGCGCAAACAAACCGGGAATCAAATAGCCGTCCGGGTTGGGTAATTCAGCGCGACCCTGGATCGTGCCGGTCGCCGCGTTGATTTGATTGTCGACGAAGTTCATAACGCCGCGATACGGATAGTCGGTATCCGATGCCAGACCAACCTGAACCGGGTTGCGCGCATCGCGTGAGCTCGGTCGCTCACCGGCGGCGGCTTGCGCCTGATACTTGAGATAAATGCGCTCGTCTCCCTCGAACACGACATGAATCGGGTCAATCGAGACCAGTGTTGTCAGCAGCGTTTCACCGGGACTCACGAGATTGCCGGGTCGCACGCTAGCGGCGCCGATGCGGCCGGTAATCGGCGCACGCAATTCGGTAAATTCAAGATCCAATTGGCTGCGCTGCAGCTCGGCACCAGCGCTCGCAAGGTCGGCGCGAGCCTGTTTGAGCTCGCCGTTGCGTTGGTCCATTTCTTCTGATGATAGCGCTCTCGCCTCAAGCAATTTGTCGCCACGCGTGACTTCCTGCTCGGCAAGCGCAACGCGCGTTTGAGCGCGATTCACGTTGGCGCGCGCCAGCGAGACGGCAGCGGCATATTCGCGTTGATCGATCGTGAATAACAGATCACCGGCCTGGACGAGCGCGCCTTCGTCGAAATGCACTGTGGTCAGATAGCCCGTGACGCGAGGTCGAATCTCTACTGTATCGACCGCCTGAATCCGACCGCTGAATTCATCCCATTCAATAATGTTGCGCACCACAACTTCGGCAACGCCGACGCCTGCAGGCGGCATTTGCATATCACCGGGGCCGCCACCGCCGCCGCAAGCGGCGAGACTCACCGTCAACGCAAGACCGAACCATCGGTTCACGCCACGAGCATCCTTGTTTGTTGCTCTCATGTCATTTCCTCATCGTCGGCAAGTGCCGCATCGTCGCAGCGCGACCAGTGCATCGCCTTGTGTTCTAACAGTTCGCACAACTGCCCGCGCAGTTCGGAAGGCAACTGCGGACAATCAAAAAAATCAGCCCAGAAAATGCCAAAAGCGGCCATTCGCAATAGCTGCAGGTGCAGCATCTTTTGGCTGCACTCCATGTCGTCATAAGCGCCGGAATGAAACTGGCGCGCCGGCTCCAGCACACTGGGATCATGCGCAACGGCGCTCATCATCCCGGCGACGAAACTCTGCCGATCAGTGTCTTTCGTTGTATGCATTCGCAAGTAGGCGATCAGATCGGCGATATCGTCCGGCAACCCTGTCGGCCGGTTGTCGCTTTCAATACGCTGCCAATGGCGCAAGTCTTCGGTGATCAGCGCGCTGAGCAATTCGGCTTTCGTGGCAAAGTGATAGGTAATGCCGCCGCGCGTCACACCACTGGCTTGTGACAGTGAATCGTAGGTCAAGGCGCCCGCGCCACGTTCTATGACGATGTGGCGCGCAGCGTCGAGCACTTTCTGGCGTGCCACCGGTTTTCTTCCCATGCCGATAACTATACAGAACGTTTTGTATAGTTATTTGACGTTTTTGTGACTGTTGTCGGTGCTGATCCAGCGGATCCAGGCGAGTCATTCACCGCAACATACGCCATTCGGACGCTTAGGCAGGCAAGGGTGGGACCGATGAATGCAGCGTCCGCCAAAAACGACGTACCTTCTATTGAAAGCACATCGTCTGATCGTTAGTGAATCAACTGCCCAAGGGCGGCAAACAAGACTAACGTTGCGAACAAACCCGCTGTACATGCGCCAGTCCATCGCTGCAGTGCTGCGACCTGCTCGGGTGGGACGCTGATTGCGGACCGGGGCACAAACGACCGCGAGGCGCGCGCGAGCGTGGCTACCGATCCCATCGTGTCCAGCACGACCGTCGCATCATCAAATTGCTGCAGAGATTCGGCCACATCATCATAGTGATCCAGCCATTCGGCGGCCATGCGGCGTGCGCCTCTGCGACTCATGCCACTACGGCGCAGCGACTCATAGAGCGCATCTGCGGTGGGTCGGCCACTCACGCAGCACCTGCCGACAACGCCACTGCGCCGCTGATGCGTTGCCACTCTTTTTCTAACGTCTCGAGCCGCTTGCCGCCTTTGGGCGTCGCGCTGTAGTAGACACGCGAGCGTGCACCAACCTGCTTGCGTTCGGCCGATAGATATCCCGACTTCTCCAACCCGTGCAGCATCGGATAGATCACGCCCTCTCCCAGCGAAATCGCCTCACCGGTGACTAACTGCACCTGACGCACGAGCTGGTAGCCGTACATTTGCTCGCGCGACAGTAGTCGCAATAGCAGTAATTCGGGTACGCCAGTCATAAAAGGAGGGTTCGTTTTTGCCATTGATCCAAATTACCTCGAATAAATAGGTAAATCAATGTTTACCTTTTAGTTAAAGGTAATTATATTTGCATAGAACTTATAGGTAAAAGGAAAGCCAATGATGACTCGACCCGGTATTACGATCAGTTCCGCAGCCACCATCACCTGCATTTTGCTATTGAGTATGACCGCGCTCATCGACCAAGGCATTGCAGCGCCGGCCAAAACCTATCGCGTTGTACTGGACGCGCCTGGCATGCCACCGACGCCGCCAGAGCCAGAGCAACCAACCAAACCGACACAACCGCCACCGCCCATGGCACCACCAGTGTCGACACGGGATACAACAGGCGTGACCGAGTGGCCGAGACCGACAGTTATCGCGCCTCCGGGCAGCCGCGGGCCGGATCTGCCTGACAATGCGCTTTCGGGCACGCTCGACGTGCAGCGCTTCGACGATGGCCCGGCTATCGAAGTCATGCCCGTACAACCGATCTATCCGGGCAAAATGCTTGCGCGCGGTCTGGAAGGCAGCGTGGTTGTCACGTTCAGCGTCAATCCGGCCGGGCGCGTCATGAATGCGACCGTGGTCTCCAGCACCCATCGCGGCTTTGAAAAAGCGGCGTTGAACGCCATTGAACGCTTCCGCTACCAGCCGCGCATGATCGACGGCGCAGCAGTTGCGACGCACAATTTACAAAAACAGTTCACGTTTCATGTAGAGCGATGACGCTGCGACGGTTTGCCCGATTCCTGCATCTAACTATGGAGTGCGCGCGAAGTGTAGACTAACCGCTAGAACGCTTTGAAAAGACTCATCGGAACCACCGAGCATGATTTCTACCCGCAAACTTGTAAGACGTTTCCAGGTAGGGGACACCGAGGTGCGCGCGTTGGACAGAGTCGATCTGGATATTGGTCAGGGCGACTTTGTCGCCGTTATGGGGCCTTCCGGGTCGGGTAAATCGACGTTGATGAACATTCTGGGTTGCCTCGACTCCCCGGATGGCGGCGAGTACTTTTTGCTTGACGATGCCATCGCGCAGCTGGACGACGAAACGCTGTCGCGCATCCGCAATGAGCACATCGGATTTGTATTTCAGAGCTTTCATCTGTTGCCACGCATGAGCGCGCTCGACAACGTACTGCTCCCCTACCGCTATCGACAGGGCAATACCGATGGTGCGCGCGACGCTGCAATATCAATGCTCGGGAAGCTCGGTCTTTCCGACCGTATGAACCATCGACCAAACCAACTTTCCGGCGGCCAGCGCCAGCGCGTTGCGATAGCGCGAGCGCTCGCGAACAAGCCGCCCCTGCTGCTCGCCGATGAACCGACTGGCAATCTCGACAGCCGCACCTCTGACGAGATCATGCATCTGTTTACCAAGCTCAACGATAGCGGGCAGACCATTCTGATGGTCACCCACGAAGAGGAAATCGCCGCCTATGCCAAACGGGTCATTCACATGCGAGACGGGAAGATTGAACGTGATGAAACGCGTACTCACTAGCGCAGCGGCGCTGCTCTTCAGCGCCAATACGATTGCCGAACCGCTACTGACCGGCGTCATCGAGGACGTTCAGGCGCAGACTATTGAAATGCCGTCGTTGCCCGGTGGCTGGCAACGACGAATCGAGTGGATGGCGCCTGAAGGTAACCCTGTCGGGGCGGGTGATGTTGTCGTGCGGCTCGACCCTGGGACCCTGATCGCCGAGGAAGAAAAATCGCGCACCGACCTTGAGAAACAGCGCCTCACGGCGACCCGCAGCGTCGACGAAAAGAAACTCGAAGTCCTTGACGCGGAACAAGCCGTCGCCAGAGCCGAAGCCGATGTGCGTCTGGCGAAACTCGATGCCATTATCCCGGCCGACACGATTCCACGGCTGGACTACGAGCGTTACCAACTCACGTTCGAAACGTCGCAGAAAACGCTCGAACGCGCTCGCCGCGAGCGCGACAACCTTATTGCAGACCTGAAAGACACGCGCGAGCAGGCCGCATTGGAAATCAATCAGGCGGAACTTGACTACGAACGCATCAAGAACGCACTTGAGGCGACGGAAATACGTGCGGAGAAAGCCGGCTTTGTGATTTACGGCGAGAACCCGTTTACCGGTCGCAAAATTTTTCCGGGCGATACGCTCTACGCGGGGTTAAGCATTGCATCGGTTGCCAGTCGCGAAGATCTGCGTATCCGTTTGTGGATTCACGAGGCGGACTACTTGAAGTTTAATCGCGGGCAACAGCTCACTGTCGCAGCCGATGCGCAAGGCATCGAGTCATTCGATGCGGTGATTGAGTGGCGATCCAATCAGGCGATTGAGAAACAGGACTGGAGCGAAAGCGGTTACTTTGAAGCACTCGCGGCGCCGAACGGCGCGTTGCCGGACAGCATCATGCCTGGCATGAGCGTGCTGGCGCTCAGCGACACAGGAGCAGAAGACTCATGAGGCGTCGGTGGATACTGGTAGCGCTGCTAGCAGGTGCGTTTTCACATTCGGCCACCGCCGAGCAGTGGCAACAAGTCACTGCTGCAGATCGGCCAATCACGGTGACAGCGAGCGGCGTCGTCGCGCCACGCAATGGTTTGGTGTTCGGACCACCACCATCGCGCAACTGGAATATCTCGATCACGAAGCTGGCGCGCGAAGGCACGCGAGTCGAAAAGGGTGATGTGCTGGCTGAATTCGATGGCTCCGAGTCGGACGATCGCATCAATACGAAAGAGGGTGAGCTGAATACAAAGCGCTCTGAACGCGAGTCGCTTCTGGAAACACAATCACGCGAGATCGAAGAGGACAAACTGCGGATTGCAGAAGCACGCAGCGATGCCGAAAAGGCCGAGCGCAAAGCCTCCGTGGATGAACGCGTTTATGCGGGTCTTGAATACAGGAAACTGATCGAAGAGCGCGAGATCGCAAAGATCACTTATGCACGCGAGCAGGAGCGCGCGGTGCTTGTCGCGCGTGTGCGGCAATCTAAAATGAATGAGCTCGAAGCCGACATCCGACGTCTGGAGAGCGAGCTTGCCGCGGCGAAATCGGAGCTTGCCTCTTTCACGATCAAAGCCCCGCGGGACGGATTGGTGATTGTTGGGTCCAATCAACAAGGACAAAAGCTGGATGTTAATGACAGCGTCAATCCAGGGCTTACGGTGATTGAACTGATCGACGACAGCGACCTCATTGTCACTGCCGACATACCCGAGTTTGCGGCAGCGCGTATCAGTGTTGGGCAAAGCGCTACTGTGTCTTTGGACGCGACCGGCGGTAACGCGTTGCCCGGCCGCGTGATTGCGGTCGCGAGCATCGTGCGACGTCAGTCACGCTTTTCTGAGGCAATGGTGCGCAGCGTCACAATCGATCTTGACGATAACTCTTTGGACATTCTGAAACCCGGCTTGAGCAGCAAAGTAACGCTCACCGTGGCTACTGAGCGCAATGCGCTTGCGGTGCCCGAGCAAGCACTCAGTTATCGCAACGGACAACCAGGAGTCGTTGTGCGCGGCGCTGGTTGGCAAGCCGTCACACTGGGCAGCAACAGCGATGGCCAACGGGTGGTCACTGAAGGTCTGCAGGAAGGTATGGAGATTGCGCTATGAGAATGCTGATTGGTCTTTTGGCCGCTGTTCTACTTGCCTCATGTGGGCAGAGCGAGCGCCGCGTGCCGAGCGTTGAGGTCGTGCCGACCGAGTTCGAGATGTCGGTACCGGCACGCGGCGAGCTCATCGCATCGGAGTCGATGCCAGTCGCTCTGCCCGGTGGCCTGCGCATGGGTTTCAACATTTCCTGGATGGCGCCGGAGTTTTCCGAGGTGCGCAAAGGCGACGTCGTTGCGCGTTTTGATGACACACAAATTTTGCAAACACGTCGTTCTACTGCCATGAATGTCGCCAAGTCGAATTTCGATTTGGCTGATGTTGAACGCACCGGGTCGCTAGAGCAGATCCGCATCGGTCACGAGAGTGGTCGGGTCGACGGTGAGCGCGAAATCACAGAAGCTTTTGCCAATGTCGACGAGCGCATCATGAGTCGTAACGAAATCATCGATGCCTTGTCCGACGTCGACTATCTCAATGTTGAAGCGGCGTTTCTCGAGTGGCAATCCGGTACTTTTGACCAACGCACACGCGCCGAGCGCAACTTGATTCGTGCGGAACAGCAAAGCGAACAGATAAAACTCGACAAACAAGATACGGCATTGCAAATGATGGAACTGCGCAGCCCGGCCGACGGCACATTTATTTATGCCAGCACGCCGTGGGGTGGCAAATTGGGCAAAGGCAAGCGCGTGTTTCCGGGGATGCCAGTAGGCCAACTGCCATTGCGCGGTAAGGTGCGTGCACGGCTGTATGTCGCAGAAACGGATGCCGTGGGTCTTGCCGAAGGTCAGACAGCACGCTTGCGACTCGACGCATCGCCGCAAAACGAGTTCGACGCCACGATCATTTCGGTATCAGCCATTGCAAGCCCTCTGAAACGGGACAATCCGCAGAAGTTCATCACCGTCGAAGCCGATATCAACGAGATCGACCCGGACCAGATGCGAGTTGGCAGCCAGTTGCGTGCCCGGATCATCACTGGTGCTATCAGCAACAGCATTATCGTTCCGGCACAGGCGGTCTATGGCGACGAAACGGACACACATGTCTTTGTCGTCACTAATGGTGTGACTCAGAAACGCAATGTGACATTAGGCCAACGTAGCCCTGACGTCATCGAAATCACGGACGGCCTGGCGCGCGGCGATCGCGTCGCGCTTGTTGCTCCGGACGGTAGCGGATGAGCATGACACTCGCCGGGCTTGGCACTGACGTCCGTCAGGCGCTTAGTCAACTGTCACATCATCGCTTGCGCACCGCGCTGACGTTGCTCGGCATGGTGTTTGGGGTCGGCGCGGTCATTGCGATGCTGGCGGTCAGCGAAGGCGGTAAACGCGAAGCGCTACAAATGATCGAAGGCATGGGCCTGAACAATCTGATCGTCGAAGCGAAACCGACCGAAGGCGAAGCACTAAAAGAGCTGCGCAAATTCTCAGCAGGTCTCAGCCGACGCGACGCTGACGCCACGCAAGCGACGCTGCCATTTGTCAGCGACTGGGCCGGCATACGGGAGTTTCGTACCTGGAGTCTGTTTAGTCGCAGCGGCGAGAGTCGCGCCAAAGTCGTCGCCGTTAGCCCATCATTTTTTGCGCTATCGAGTTTGTCTGCGGATCGCGGTGCGCTGTTTACCGATGCAGACGATGAAACCTTCGCGCAATATGCTGTCCTTGGCGCACGCACGGCAGAGTCGCTGTTCCCGAACGGCGGCGCCGTTGGCGAGTTCATTAAGGTCAATCACCTATGGCTTGAGGTAGTCGGCGTGCTTCGCGACCGGCAATTGGACAGCAGCGAGTTCCAGGGGCAAAGCGTTGGCGGCGAGAACGATCAAGTGTATTTGCCACTGCAAACCGGGCTCGCCCGATTGAAGCGGGAGCCGCTGACCGAAGAGCTCGACAGCATCAAGCTGCGACTCGACGGCAGTATTGTGCCGGCGCAAGCCGCAACCGCCATCGGTCACTTGCTCGACCGTCGGCACAGCGACCAGAACGACTACGAAATCATTGTGCCGGCTCGCCTGCTCGCACAACACCAACAAACGCAGCAGATTTTCACGGTTGTCATGTCTGCCGTCGCCGGTATCTCATTGCTCGTTGGTGGCATCGGCATCATGAACATCATGCTTGCCAGCGTGATGGAGCGTAAGTCCGAGATTGGTTTGCTGCGCGCCATCGGCGCACGTCAGCAAGACGTCGTGCGCCAGTTTCTTGTGGAAACCTCTGTGATCGCGATGATTGGTGCGGGATTGGGTGTGTTGCTCGGCATCGTGCTGGCGTACACGATCGCAGCGTTTGCCGGTTGGGCCGTCGCGTGGTCAGTGTTAGTCATTGCGGTAGCCGTGATCACCTGCGTTGCGATTGCAGTAGGTTTCGGCGTTTACCCGGCGTTGTCGGCGTCCAAACTGGATCCAGTACTCGCGCTGCAGTCCGACTAGCGTTACAGCAGGTAGTGATCCAGCAACAGCGCCGCGAACAAGTACATCAGGTAGTTGATCGAGTACACAAACATCGGCATCGCCGGTGCGTCACCACTGTCGGTACGCAGGCGCACAGCGTGGCGCAGGAACACACCGCCGAGCACGACGGCGCTGGCGAGGTAGATGAGCCCGCTCATGCCGGATAGCCACGGCAACAAGGTAACGATGAACAACAACACGGTGTAGAGCAGCACGGACAGCTTGGTGTACGCCACGCCGTGCGTCACCGGCAACATCGGTGTGCCAACTTTGGCGTACTCGTCGCGCTTGGCAATCGCCAACGCCCAGAAATGGGGCGGCGTCCATACGAAAATGATCAGGAACAACAACAGCGCGTGTGCATGGATATCACCGGTAACGGCCGTCCAGCCAAGCACCGGCGGCGCAGCACCGGCAGCACCGCCAATGACGATGTTTTGCGGCGTCGCGGGTTTCAGGTAAACGGTGTAGATCACCGCATAACCAATCAACGACAGAAACGTCAGCACGGCCGTAAGCGGATTGACGAGCCACCACAAGATCGCCATCGAGCTGACACCAAGCAACGCCGCGAACCCGAGCGCCTGGCGCTCGTTAAGATGTCCTTGCACGAGCGGACGCCGCTGCGTGCGACGCATTTGAGCGTCCGCGCGGGCATCAATGATCTGATTGATAGCTGCTGCCGACGACGACGCCAGGCCGATGCCCAAAGTGCCGTAGACAAACGCATCCAACGGCGGCAAACCGGGCACAGCCAACAACATGCCGACGACCGCAGTAAATACGATCAGCATGACGACGCGCGGCTTGGTCAGCTCATAGTAGTCGCGCCACCCGGCGGACAACTGTGTCACCAGGTCAGCTTCAGCTTTGGACATATCGGCTCTCGTAATTGAGATAGAGCATTGCCAGCAACAACAACGCACCGCCCGCATTGTGCGAGGTAGCGAGCCATAGCGGCAAAGACCACTCAATTATGCCGATTCCGATACAAATCTGCAGCGTTAACGCCGCAGCCATGATCACAGCGGGCGCGCGAAGGCGTGTAGCTGCGTTGCGCAGCAGGTGTGTCAGCAGCAACAGCAACCCTATTGTCACCGCAATTGCGCCAATCCTGTGCGTCAAATGGATTGCCGTGCGCGCGGTACCGTCCAGCACGCCCCCCTCATAGTCGATACCAACGCCGCGCCATAAGACGAACCCTTCCGAAAAATCGGCTTCCGGCCACCATTCGCCCTGACATGTGGGTAAGTCGGGACACGCAAGCGCGGCATAGTTCGTGCTCGTCCAACCGCCCAGCGCGATTTGTGCGAACACAAGCACTAACGCTGCTGTCGCCAAAGTGGTCGTCGGCGCTAACGGCTGTCGCACACCGCGCCGCCATGCCCGCAACGTCAGCCAGAACAGCAACCCGAGCGTCGACATACCCCCGAGCAGATGCATCATGACAATGACCGGTTTGAGCAACAGCGTTACCGTCCACATGCCGAGCGCCGCCTGAAACGTAATCAGGCCACCCAGAAACAGCGGCGCGTAAAACGGATGATCCGGATCATGGCGGCGCGCCCGCCATGCCGCGATAAAAATCGCGAGTACCAGCAAACCAAGCGTGCCTGCGAAATAGCGGTGGATCATTTCGTTCCACGCTTTTTGCGTCTCTACCGGTCGTTCGGGATAAGCGGCCGTCGCACTGGCGATTTCGGCGCTGTCGCTCGGCACGGTCAACGTACCGTAACAACCGGGCCAATCGGGGCAACCCAAGCCGGCATCAGTCAGACGCACCCACGCGCCAAGGACAACGACGCCAAGCGCGAGCGCTGTTGCGATCGGCAACAACCGTTTGTACAACGTCGCTGCCGCGGATGTGCGCAGCGCGGCAGGCGCAGTGTGTGGCGATGGTGCAACGTCAGTGTGCATCGGCGTGTTTCCTTAGAACGCAGGGAGAGCTGAATTAATAGCGGCAGATCGCAGCCAGCCTTGTATTGTGCGCCGCAGCACTGAACGCGTCCAGCCACTGCAGCAGATGCGTAACCAATGTCTAAGCACAAAACGCATCACATCGCCGATTTCGATCTGAATTGCAGCATTTAGGGCTCCGCGACACATTCTATGACTTGGTGAAACGCGCGCGCGCCGTTACCATCACGGGTTGCTCGATCGCCGCAATCCGGGGCGACGACGGCTCAATACGCACTGCCGCTGCGCGGCTCATCACGGGAACTGATTCATGAAGATACGTTTTTTGATGCTACTGGCTACAGCTGGTCTGACGATGGTCAGCGGCGCAATTCACGCAGATCCAACGCGCCAGAGTAAAGGCACTTTTGACGATCGTTTCCGACAGCTCGATGAGCAATTGCCGACACCGAACAGCTACCGCACTGCCTCCGGGGCACCCGGGCATGAATATTGGCAGCAGCGTGCGGACTATCGTATCAACGCGGTACTGGACGAAACAGCAAGGCGAATCACTGGCACTCAGACGGTGACCTACACCAACAACTCTCCAGATCCGCTGCGTTACCTGTGGCTACAACTCGATCAGAACCGTTTTCGCCCAGACTCGATGGACATGATCACGCGCTCAGCTGACAGCGGCCCCGAAGATGCGCCTGATGCGGACACGCTCAGCTACTCGACTCTGGCGATGCAACAAGACATCAATACCACGGAATACGGCTATGACATTTCGCGCGTCGTCGACGCGCGCGGCCGCGCATTAAAGACAACGCTCGTTGATACGATGATGCGGATTGATCTGCCGCAAGCGCTAAAACCCGGGCAACGCACGCAGGTCGTTATCGACTTCTCGTACAACATTGTGAACGAGGCGCGGGTCGGCTCGCGCGGCGGCTACGAATACTTCGCCGACACCGACACGAATATTTTCTTCCTCGCGCAATGGCATCCACGCATGGTGGTGTATTCGGACTACGAAGGCTGGCACAACAAACCGTTTCTGGGTCGCGGCGAATTCACATTGGAGTTTGGCGATTTTGACGTATCGATCACCGTGCCGGCTGATCATATTGTGTCCGCGTCCGGTGAGCTGCAAAACGCCGACAGCGTGCTCACGACAAAGCAGCGACAGCGACTCGACAAATCACGTACGGCGAAAGAACCTATCTTTATCGTGACGCCCGAAGAGGCGCTCGAAAACGAGGCAGAAAAAACCAAAGCACAAAAAACCTGGCGCTTCGTTGCCAAAAACGTGCGTGACTTCGCGTGGTCCAGCTCGCGCAAATTCATCTGGGATGCAATGGGCCATCCACAACCGGGCAGCGACCAACCGCTCGTCATGGCAATGTCGTTCTATCCGAACGAGGCTGAGCCGATCTGGTCTGCCTACTCCACCCATTCCGTCGTGCATACGATGGAAGTGTACTCGCGCTTTTCGTTCGCCTACCCCTACCCAACCGCGCAGTCGGTCAATACCTGGAAATCGGGTGGCATGGAGTACCCGATGATTACGTTTAACGGCTATCGCCCGGAGCCGTATGAACCCGGTGAAGACGCGGAGCCTAATCCGGACGCACCGGACGCCACGTACTCACGTCGCATCAAATACGGTTTGATCGGCGTGATCATTCATGAAATCGGGCACATCTACTTTCCGATGATTGTGAACTCGGATGAGCGTCAGTGGACCTGGATGGATGAAGGGCTCAACACCTTCCTGGAATATGTCGCCGAGCTGGAGTGGGAAGAGAATTACCCCGCGTTCCGTCATCACGTGAACGTGCTCGACTACATTACTGAATACATGGCGAGCGAAAACCAGGTACCGATCATGACGCAGTCCGACTCGATCCTGCAGTTCGGCCCGAACGCATACAGTAAGCCGGCCGCAGCCCTGACCGTGTTGCGGGAAACTGTCATGGGTCGTGAGCTCTTCGACTTTGCGTTTCGCGAATATGCGCAACGTTGGAAATTCAAACGCCCAACACCGTCTGACTTTTTCCGCACCATGGAAGATGCCTCCGGTGTTGATTTAGACTGGTTCTGGCGCGGCTGGTTTTACTCCACCGATCATGTAGATCTCGCGATTCGCGATGTGCGCGCCTACAAGATCGCGGCGAACGATCCGGACATCGACTTTGCCGAGGACCGCACGATCGACGCACGCGACGTGCCGGAAGCGCTGCAGCAACAGCGCAACCGTGAGGACGGCATCGAGCTGCGTATCGACCGATATCCGTCTTTGAAGGACTTCTACAACGACAACGACCGGTTCACTGTGAGCAACGCAGATCGCAACGCTGCAATGGACGGCAACGACGCGCTGGAAGACTGGGAACGCACCGTGCTCGAGAAAGCGTTGAAAGATGACGATTTCGTCTACTTCATCGATTTCGAAAACATCGGCGGTCTGGTCATGCCGATTCCGTTGGAAATCACTTATGCCGATGGCAGTAGCGAGCTACAGATGTTGCCGGCAGAGCTGTGGCGGCGCAGCCCAGAAGCAGTACGCAAGATGATGATCAGCGACAAGGAAATCGTCGCATTCACCATCGACCCGCGGCATGAGCTTGCTGACGTTGATCACAGCAATAACGCTTTCCCCGGCAAGATTTCGCAATCCCGTCTGAGCTTGTACAAGCGCGAGCGCGAGGATCGCGATTTGCTCAAGGATCGGCTCGAAACGCTGCGTGAGCGCAAAGATCCTGGCGCTGACAGCAAGGGCGTCAAGCTCGCGCCGGCCAATGACGGCTAGCTATCGCCTCTGCGCCATCGCGCTGTCGTTGCTGATGTTGGCAACGACAGCGTGGGCACATCGCCAGCCGGGAGTCGTCTCGCGCATTGAATGGTCGCAGGACGATCAGGCCTTGCACATCACGCACCGCCTGCATGCGCACGATGCGGTCCGATTGCTGTCCGACGGCATTGCGTTGGACAGCGTCGATGGGTTGGCGCGAATCGCCATTCACGTAGAGACACGATTTGCGCTGACAACCGAGCGGGACGATCAACCCATGGCGTTGGAGATGATCGGCGCTGAGAATGACGGCGATGACGTCTATGTCTATCAACAGTTATCTCTGAATACACCGCCGGTAGCAGTGCAGGTTGCCAGCCGGCTCCTCGACGAATTGCGTGACACGGCCAACACGCTGGTGTTCGTTGTCGAGGATGAGACGCACTCCGTCGTTGGTCCGCCGTCAAAAGATTGGCGAATCGTCGGCGCGGCGAAATGAGAGAGCGTGACGCAAGTAACACCTAGCGCTGTGCTTTGTACTATAATTGCGCGGGTCAGCAGCGGCGGGGACACCGCGCTGTACACTGAATCCCCCGCATGGTCCCCGGAGCGATACTCGTGAGCGCCCAGGATAAAAAATTCTTCGATTTGTTTATGGTGGTTTTGGCCATCCTGATTGCCATTTCCGTTGGCATCTATGTCATCTCTGCGGACATCTCTAACGAGACGCAGGGCAAGTACATCGTCTCGGATGCGACCTACCAGCAAGAGATTGCGGATCGCATCGCGCCTGTCGGCGAACTGGTGCTTCCTGGCGAAGGCGGCAAAAAAGCGGCCGCGGCGATTGCGGTAGTCGAACCTGTTAAAGAAGAGCTCACAGGCTCGCAGGTCTACAACAACGCTTGTGGCGCCTGCCACACCGGCGGCATTGGCGGCGCGCCGAAACTTGGCGACGCTAGCGCTTGGGAAACTCGGGTCGCACAGGGTCTGGACATTCTTCGCCAACACGCGGTTGAGGGTTACCAGGGCAGCGCAGGCTACATGCCGGCAAAAGGTGGCAACCTGGCGCTGAGCGATGAAGAAGTGCATCGCGCGATTGACTATATGGTTGCTGAGGCGGAGTAACATCTCCCGCCTTTCGTGGGCGCTACCCGCGTAACGTTAGCGGCCACCCACTGAGCCGGAGATGCTCAGGAACAACCGCCGTGTATCGGCATCAAATCCACCCAGCGTCGGTGCCGAACGACTCGCTCGGTAGTCTGCGAACTTGATGCCAATAAACAGGTTTTGTCGCACGCGGTGCTGAACGTGCAGCCCTAACTCGCGACCAATGTTCTGTGACCCGACGTCGGTATCAAAATCGTGATACTGCAAACGATAGCGAAAACCTGGCCAACGCCCGGCGATAGTCACGAACTGAGCAACTAAACCCTGGTCTGGTGTTTGCGCCGCAAACTTGTCCGCCCAGCCCTGGAAGCGATGTAACGTCGCAAACGGCGTGATGAACCCTGATCCGTTGTCACTACCCAGTCGCTCTTGCGTCAGTTGCACTGAAAATCGCTTGTAGGAAATACCGCCGCTCACTCGCGTGAATACCGCTGAGTAATCGCGCGGATTATCGCTGCGACTACTCTGGCTCGCAGCCTCCAACGTGTACAAATAGGTGAGTCGCTTCGGTCGCACGCTGCCGCTGAAACGAGCTCCGAATGTATCCATCGACGCTCTTTGAAAGTCCTCGTTGCCGATCAGGTACGCGTAAGACTCCAACTCGCCAAACGACCATCCTTTGAACACGGCGTTCAACAAATGTGTGTCTTGCTTGTGATCGCCCAACAAACCAGCAACCGGACCATCAGCAGCGTCACCAAAAATACGATTGACGTTCGCCACATAGGCGTAGTTGAGCGCCCAATCGTCTGAGCTATCGTGCGTCAGCGAGAGGGCATCAAATGACTGATGATTTTGTCGAAACGCGACCGTACCGACGAAACGTTCATCCCCAAAAGAAATGGGCTGGCGACCGATACGTGCGCGCCAACCGCGGGCTGACTGAAAGCCAATGAATAATTGGTTGAGCTCTGTGCCAGGCGGATCGGCAATCAACGCCGTGGCGCGATTCGTTTCACCATCGCTGTAATCCGTGCCATCGAGCGCGACAGTGTTTTCAACTTCCATTATCGCGCTGAGCGAGCGGCTACCGAATAATGCGCGACTGCGCCAGGCAAGCGCGCTGCGCAGCGTTAATGCATCAGCATCGCTTGCCGCATCATCCGTCACGCTCTCGTAACGCAGGCGCGCGTTGAGTGTGAGATCGCCGCCAAGAACATTCGGGCTCGATGATGGTTCGGACTGCGCACTCGCACTGAACGGCACGCTGAACGCCGCCGCTATCGCAATCACTAACCATCGCTGAGTCTGATGCATAGGCCTCTCGAAATCACAACGTCGCTCGGCTCGCCAATCGCAGAGCCGCCCGTCATTTCCGCTGTTACTAGTAGCTCGTGCGCATCGCCGACCAAACGCCAATCGGTTTCATTGAGCGCGCGTTGCGACGAGGCATTCGCATTCAACAAACCTAACGAACGTATTTCCCCGTCAGTTTTCGATACCGCCCATAGCTGATAATCGGCATCTGTCGCCAGCGGGTTACCGAATACCTTGATATCCATCTGTCGCGTTTGGTCGCTCGCCGTCACAACAAACCGCGCGTCGCCATCGCTGCCGGCAAGTACCGCGACATAGTCTACCGTCGCAGCCGGGCCAGACGATAGCTGCACGAACACCAGAGCCATGGCGACAACAGAGGCCGCAACCGCAAAGCCACGCAGGAATGACAATCGGCTCCATAACGATGGCGAGCGTTGCGCTGGCGCCGTTGTGATCGACGCATCAATACTCCGCCAAAGTTGCGCGCTGGGCGCTAATGAAGGCACAGCATCGGCCATCGGCTGCAAATGCTCTTCCCAATAGTAGATGCGCTGGTCTAACGCCGGTATTTGTCGACGCAACAGGTGACATCGGCGCCGCGCTGCATCGCACAGCACTCCCATCACATAATCGCGCGCCAGGCGATCCTGCACTTCCGGTTTTTCATATCTCATTGCGTAAGACATTGCTCAAGCCTCTGCAGACCACGGTGCAGCCAGGATTTCACTGTGCCTACCGCAGCATTTAATGTCACTGATATCTCCTCGCGCGAAAAACCGTAGTAATACGCCAGCATGACAGAACGTTTCTGTGTATCTGACAATCGCGCAAGACAGGCACTCAGTTGCCCTTGCGTTTCGCCAAGTTCGAACAGGTCCATAGGCCCGCGCTCGTTGCTGGCAAGCTGTTCGGTTTCCATCTCGACGGTCTCGTCGATCAACCGACCGCGACGGCGTTCGGCTTTGACGCGATCCAGCGAGCGATGCCGCACAATGGATGTCATCCATGTCAGCGGGCGCGCAATATCCGGTCGATAGCGTTCGGCGTCTTTCCAGATCTGATTGAAGCTGATCTGCAATACATCCTCAGCGCTGTCGCGTGAGCCAGTAATGCGAAACGCGATCCCGTTCAGTTTTGCTGCAACTTGTTCGTACAAGGCGCGCAACGCCGTCTGATCGCGAAGTGCACAACGAGACAACAGATCGATAAGCTGGTCGTCGCGTTGCGCTAACTCCGTTGTATTCGATAGTGGTTGCATAGTGTTCGGCATGACGCAGTTTTAAAAAAAGCTAAGTACATCTGACACTGAGTGTCAGAAGAGCAGGCCTCCGGCGTCACGCCGAAGGCCTGTAGCGATCAATCAATCATCTGCTGCACATACTCCGGCAGATCCGTCAAAGCAGCGACTGAAGGCGGCGATGTCGTGAGATCCAACACTTGGATGTTGTCGTCGCCGCCGTCGTCAATGATGTCACGATTGGTGCAGACGAGAAACTCGGTGTTGCGAAGACTAATCGCAACCCTTAGTCCGTCGTCGTCAACACGATCACCTGCATCGAATGCGTTGGCGATGCCGCGAATGCTAAAGCGAATCAAGTGATCCAGCGACAGCGTGGCGAGCTCGTCAGGGTTAGTCCCGGCATCGAGCACCGTGCAAAAGCCTGGCGATGCTGACACGCGCGCCGCTGGCAAGCCGGATTCTGCGTCGAGGAAAATGCCATCGAAATCGAAGCTACCCTCTGATCCTGGCAAATTCACATTGAAAAACGGTGCACCGTCAACGCTTCCGTCGCTGTCACGTTCTTCGCCAATCAAGCCGAAAATGACAACATCAGTGCCGGCGCCACCGTCGAAGAAGTCGCTGCCGTCACCTGGCGCCCAGATAAACGTATCGTCACCGTTGCCGCCGAATGCGCGGTCACGGTTGTCAGCGCCGCGATCATCGCCGTCGACATTCGAATTGAAGTCTTCTGTACCACCGATCATGACATCGTTGCCATCATCACCGATCAGCATATCGACGCCGAGCGCACCGATAAGGACTTCGTCTTCTGTCGTACCCAGAAACACATCGCCACTGCGCAGGCTTTGATTGGGCGATCCACCTGGGCCTTGAGGGTTTAAAGACAGCAGCGGGCTGCTGAGGTTATTCAAATCACTGCCTGTTGCGGCGACGGGCAATGGCGGCGCGACGACCGGTGGTGGCGGCTCAACCGCTACTGGATCATCATCCGAGTAAGAGCTACCGCAACCGGTGAGAAGGATCATCAGCAAACTGACAGCGCCAAGTTCGATACCAATGGGTGAGCGTTCGTATTGTGAGTTATATAGGTCCATGAGAATGCAATTCCTGTAAATGTTAGTTTCTGATAGTGATGAGGTCGAACGACTGGCGCGGAAGATTGGCAATGTCGGACACCGTCGGCGGAGACGTTGTTAGATCCAGCACGACCGTCTCGCCAGGCGTTTCTCCGCCGCAAACCAGGAACTCGGTATTGTTCAAGTGAACCGCAATGCGTAAGCCGGTATCCGGGTTGGCAAGGTCACCCGCCGGACCACGCAAAGTGAAGCGCACGATGTGATCCAGACCGAGGTCGTCCAGCTCCGGTTGCTCAGCCGCATCTGTGCTGCCGTCGACTACTTCACAAAACCCAGGGCCGTTCGCGATGTCGACCAATGGCAGGCCGCTGGACGCATCGGTGAAAATGCCATCAAAGTCCTGGCTACCTTCGCGGTTAGGCGGGTTCACAGCGAAAAACGGTGCACCAGCGGTTTCACCGGCAGCGTTGCGCTCTTCGCCGATCAGGCCGATCATCAGGACATCAACACCGTCTCCGCCGTCAAAGAAGTCGTTGCCATCACCTGGCGCCCACACGAACGTATCGTCGCCCACGCCACCAAATGCACGATCGCGGTTGAACGGGTTGAAGTCTTCCGTGCCACCGATCAGCACGTCGTCTCCGTCATTGCCGAACAGCACATCAATACCGAGCGCACCGACCAGTAAGTCAGCCTCGTCGGTGCCTTCCAGTGCATCGCCAGCTTGCAGACTCTGATCGCCGCCGCCGTTAGTACCGCGGTTCGCCGACAAGAAATTGCGAATATCGTCAGACACACCAAACACCGCATTTTGGTCGGTGCCAGTGACGGACGATGCGATCTGTGCCGAAGCATTCATGGCAAGGGTTGATGCCAACACCATCCCGGTGATCTTGAACCAGAACAAT